>CAZPDY010000205.1:0-3129 GCA_964585455.1 uncultured Candidatus Bathyarchaeia archaeon
GTGATTTCCTGTGCGATGGAATTCTGACGATTTGAATTCTCATATTCCTTGGATAACGAGTAGAGTTTCTTGAGTTTCCGGAGAACTATCAAATCTGCCGCAGCAATGGCAAGCACCGACAGAGACAACATTGGGTATTGCCCGTAAGCGAACGTGACAAAGAAAGCTGTCGCAATGAACACGCCTCCCAAGCTAAGGAGAACGATGCTGAGGAGTGAAGCCTTAACGAGATCCAGATACACAGTCATCGTCTCGATGCCCATTGCCTTGTCTCCGAAGTAATCCCTCGTCTCGGTCGGAATAACTACTCCATAAACAGTCGAAGCTAGCCCAGCGAGATCAAGCAAGAAGAGAGGATTAAGCTCGGAAGTGAAAGTGAGGTATGCGAAGAGTATGGGAAAAACAGCAAGCACCAAGATAAGTGTCACGGGCGCTAACCATGACCTAGATTTTATTCGCAGGGGCGGAGCAGAGTAGAAAAAGCCCAGAGCAATCCCAACTATCCACAAGAGTAGGAGAGAAAAGTTTGCCTTCGCAAACATGAACACGACTAGAGCCAGAGTGGCAACAAACTCGGTAACCAACACTCGCTTGAGCCTGGTGCGCCCAAAACTGTCAAATGCCTGAACCAGTTTCTTCTTGCGATCATCTTTTGAGTCTAATTCATAGTCAAAAATCGTGTTTGCCTGTGCTCCGATTGCTGAGCTGAGGTTGATTATAGCAAACGAGAACACCACTGAGATGATTATCTCTGCGAGACTTAATGGTGGGCTGGCACCCCATGCAAGCTCCATGATGAGCGAGCCTAGATTTGGCAGAAGAAATTCTGCTCTGGAGATTACTGCAAGTCGCCTAATTGTCTCTGACATCTCGAAACAGACTCTGGAAGAAGAAAATAGTCTCTCAATTAAATGCTTTACTTCGCGTGAGAAAAGAGGAAGAATGCAGAACAGGTAAGTGGACGGGCTGCGCCATTGATGAATTTGTGAGACACTAAAGATATATGGAAGTTAGAACCTTCTCTGTAAGGCTCTGGTGGACGCTGGTGGACGCCTCTTGAAATACGACGTCATAATCGTGGGAGCAGGACCGGCTGGCATCTTCTCCGCCATAGAACTCGTTCAAAACACCTCACTAAACATCCTCATTCTCGACAAAGGCGCAGACATCGACAAACGCAAATGCCCCGCAAGCCGAGGACTCGGATGCCTCAACTGCGACCCCTGCAACGTACTCCACGGATGGGGAGGCGCAGGAGCCTTCAGCGACGGAAAACTAACACTCTCCACAGAAGTGGGCGGGTGGCTCGGCGAATACGTCAACAGAGAAGAACTTCAAAAGCTAGTAGATTACGTTGACGGACTCTACACCAGGTTCGGCGCACCCAACAACGTCTACGGAACCGACACAGACCGCGTCGAAGAAATCGAACGGAAGGCGTCCCTAGCAGGCCTAAAGCTCATTCAACAAAAAGTCCGCCACATGGGAACCGAAAAATGCGCCGAGACCCTTCGAAAAATGCAGAACTTCCTGAACGGCAAAGTGGAAGTAAAGACCAAAACCGAAGTGAAGGGGCTAATCGTCGGAGACGGAAGCGTAAAAGGCGTCGAGACAGTCGACGGAGAAAAAATCCTAGCGAACTACGTAATCGTGGCACCTGGACGCAGCGGCGCCGAATGGCTGAAAGTCGAGGCTCAAGCCTTAGGTCTGAAAACGTTAAACAACCCAGTCGACGTGGGTGTTCGGGTTGAAGTTCAAGCCGCAGTCTTAGAGGAATTGACGAGAGTATTATACGAGCCAAAACTCGTCTACTATTCAAAGTTTTTCGACGACGTTGTAAGAACATTCTGCGTTGCCCCTTACGGGGAAGTTATCACAGAGTCTTACGACGGCGTATTGACAGTTAACGGACAGAGTTACGCTGAACGCAAGACCAGCAACACAAACTTCGCCATCCTCGTGAGCACTTCCTTCACAGAACCCTTCAAAGAGCCCATTGCCTACGGCAAGTACATCGCACGCCTAACCAACCTGCTGAGCGGAGGAGTCGTAGTTCAACGACTGAAAGACTTGGAGGCGGGGCGACGGTCGACAGAAGAGCGAATCGCCCGCAGCACAGTGGAACCCACACTCAAAAGTGCCACCCCTGGAGACCTAAGCTTCGTTCTGCCCTATCGGTATTTGGCGGATATCCGCGAGATGCTAGAGGCTTTAGACAAGATTGCACCCGGACTGCACTCAAGGGATACGCTGTTGTACGGGGTGGAAGTAAAATTCTACTCGTCACGGCTGGCGCTGAACGAATGTTTAGAGACGCCGATTCATAACCTGTTCACCATAGGGGACGGAGCGGGGCTGACGCGAGGACTCGTTCAAGCCTCAGTCTCGGGCATAATCGCAGCGAGACAAATCGTGAAACGAGAAAAGCAGTCAAAAACCAAAAAATGACAGCCCAGCGGCGTCGAGAAGGGACACATATTTCAACCCGTGAGTTTTAATATTCTGGAGACAAACCCCATGCACCTCACGACCGAAGAAGAAAAAATGTACGACGGCGAACAGGGATGGGCGAATCAGATTTCCATGCGAATCCTCACCCGCCTCGGCGACCTCTTCGGCGCAACGAGACTAGTCCCGATAGAATCTGCTCACCTGTCAGGAGTCTCCTACAAGACCATCGGCGACGCCGCCATCGAATTCCTCGAAGAACTCGCACGAACAGGGGGCAAGACCCGCGTGGAGACGACGCTTAACCCATCGAGCCTCGACCCAGACTATCCCACCAAATTCTCAGAGGCGAGGCGTGAAAAACAACATCGAATTACAGGTCTGTACGAGAAGATGGGCGCAACCCCAATCCTAACATGCACGCCCTACTACCTAAAACAGCCTCGACGAGGCTTGCACCTTGCTTGGGCAGAGTCCTCTGCAGTAATATACGCAAACTCGGTCCTTGGAGCTTACACGAACCGAGAAGGAAGCCCGAGCGCCCTAGCAGCCGCATTAATCGGAAAAACCCCAGATTATGGCGTACACCGACCAGAAAAACGTGAACCAGCCGTCCTAGTCAACGTAGAGGCGACTCTTGGGGACGAAGCTGAATTCGGCGTCTTGGGCATACATCTGGGG
>CAZPDY010000206.1:0-3124 GCA_964585455.1 uncultured Candidatus Bathyarchaeia archaeon
GAATAATAGCCGGCGGAGCCCCTGTTGCAGAGCAGATAATGACGAGGTTGCCTAACACCCTCATACTAATGGGTCTCGACGCTCTCCTCTCAATCGTCGTAGGGATTCTCCTCGGGGTAATAGTCGCCCATAAGAGAGGAAGCTGGTTGGACACAACCCTGGTTACGGGTTCTCTGGTAACATATTCCGTTCCCATATTCTTCATAGGGTGGCTGATGATCTTCTTTTTCGTAATTCAGCTAAGAATGTTTCCATCGGGCGGAATAGTTCCCAAATCCTTTGGTCGTAACCCACCCGCCACCATATTCGAATACATACTGGGGCGGCTGTCTTGCTTAGTAATGCCAACTCTAACCCTGTTCCTCTTCAGTGTTGGAGGCTGGGTTCTTCTCACAAGGGCAGTTGTTCTAGAAACTATCACAGAAGACTACGTCGTTACGGCAAGAGCAAAAGGCCTGAACGAAAGAACGGTTTTGTACAAGCACATCCTCAAAAACGCTTCTCTACCTCTCATCACAAACATCGCTTTGACTTTCGGCTTCCTAATCTCGGGAGCAATAATCACAGAAACGCTTTTTGCATACAACGGCATGGGGCTACTAATATGGAACGCCCTCAACCCGCCGGATTTGCCCGTTCTACAGGCAGTCTTCTACGTAATCGCACTATGCGTAATCTTAGCAAACTTCATAGCAGATCTACTCTATGGGGTCATTGACCCACGTATCAAATACGGGTGAGAAAACCATGGCAACACGTAAAGCGAGAATGAGTTTTGCAGTTAAAAGATTCAGATCTTTCCTAGGACAATTCAGAAAGAGCAAGAGAGGCATAGCCGGATTAGTCATAGTGGCGTTTTTCTCGGCTCTAGCCGTCTTTGCACCCATCATAACGCCTTATGCTCCCATAGAACCCATGATGGACGTAGGAAAATACCCCGTCTACGGACCAACCCGTGGTCCCCCCATAGCTGCAATGTTGTGCGTCCCATCGTGGTACAGATATCTTCCTGGAATAGCCAAAGGACCAATTGGGCTTACGGAAACCTTCGAATCCAACATAACGATAGTGCCCCAAACCACACAAGCCTTCCAGCTATTCGGACCTGAAGGAGAAATCGCCGTGAGTAACTACATTCTCCTGAGCAAAAGAGCCGTAGAGCCACCGACACTTGAAGCTACTTTTCCAAACGGTTCATCAAGACAACTAGTATACTCGACAGAGTGGAACTGGAGAAGTCTAGAGCCTAGCGTAGTAAACGTGCCCGTCACACTCCCGTCAGCAACCAAAGTCAAAGTAATCTACTCGTCCGCGACAGACGTCACAGAAAACATACAAACAAACACTAACTTCCAATTCAACTCAGACCCCTTCGCTAACGGCCAATGGGAATGGACCACTGACAACACCGTAGCAATCAACGTGAGATACAGCAGCACAGCAGGGTTCGAGCAGAGCGGAGCCATCGAACTCATCCACACCCAACAACTCGAAAGTGGAACTGACAAAGTAGTTATCTCCAAAGAGTTTGAATACCCATACTGGGAGCCACCTAAATCTTTCTGGGGACACATTTCCTACCGTGTAAGCAGCGCCCCAGGAATAACCGCCAACATCTCAGTAAGCCTTCAAAAGGAGAATGAAACCCCCTACACCATCATAAACTTCCTCAACAAGGCACCTTCACTCGTCTTCTCCCACGAGAGAATATCCTCAACCAGCGAGAAAGTGTGGAACACCGTAGGTTCGATGCAACCAAATCTGGGAATATTCCCCTCTCCAGGCAACTACACACTCGCCCTCGAAGTAGCTTTCAACCGTAACCAAACGGCTTCCGTTCTCGTCGACAACTTCAACATGATATTATATGGAAACTCTTTCGGGCTCTTGGGCACAGACAACGCTCTCGGATACCCCAGAGACATCTTCAGCACACTCGTCTACGGAACCCAAGTCTCCCTTATCGTGGGAGTCCTATCAGCCATCTTCGGCACAATAATCGGACTGTTCTTGGGCTTAGTCTCGGGATACGTCGGTGGAATCGTCGACGAAACCATCATGCGTGTCGCCGACCTACTGCTGGTCCTCCCAACATTGCCACTGTTCATAATCCTAGTCGTAGCATTGAAGACTGTCTACGGCTCAATCAGCATGTGGAACATCATAATAGTCTTAACGCTGTTCGGCTGGATGGGCTTCGCAAGAACCGTGAGATCGATGGTCCTCAGCCTAAGGGAGAGAGCTTTCATCGAAGCTGCGAAAGCTTCAGGCGCAAAGAAACTCTACATAATAAACAGGCACGTGATTCCCAACGTCTTCGCGCTAGTCTACATCACTCTTGCAACCTCTGTCCCAGGCGCGATAATAACAGAGGCATCCTTAAGCTGGCTGGGTCTGGGCGATCCCATGATCCCATCGTGGGGGAAGCTGCTCTACGACTTTGAGAGTTCAGGAATAGCCGTCACCAGAGGTCTCACCGAGTATTGGTTCTGGATGTTCCCAGCGTCAATTTCAATAGCGCTGCTCGCTACAGCTTTCATCCTCATGGGATACGCTCTGGATGAAATCTTGAATCCTCGGCTAAGGCAGAGACGGTAAAAAAAACAGTTTATTTGGCGTGTGATGAATCGCGGGTTGAGTCAGCGATACTCCACACTGCTCTGTCAACATAATGCCAGAATTCTTTTTCCAATTTTTCCAATGCTTCTTGCGACTTGAGTCCTTTCAGTGTTATCATTCCTCCGCCAAAAACGCTCGTGAGAATCCCCAGTCTCACCAGTTCGCTTGAATGAGAGCCAGCGTCAAACCTTACCTTAAAATCGTCAGGTTGACCATCAATATACACGTTAATGCTCTCTGCGATGCTGTGAGATTGATTCGGAGTTGCAATAATGCGGTATTTCCCATCCTTGTCTTCTTCCAGAATAGCGAACTTTCTTTCCTTAAAAAACTGAACCAAGTAGCCTCTCAACTTAACTAGATCGACTTTTTTGTTGACCCATCGATCCTCCAATTCCATCATCCAAACGAAAAAATAGACAATGGGAGGGTAAAAAGGTTATCTGATATTCCCAGTTTGGAAATGCTTAAAGCTTAAATAAACGGCTAGAACTGTAATAATGAC
>CAZPDY010000207.1:0-3100 GCA_964585455.1 uncultured Candidatus Bathyarchaeia archaeon
GGTGAGGGCTGTGCTGTAGTCGAGGGTGCCCGTTTCTCGGGGGACGCCTGCTTTTTCTGTGGGAGCTATCATTCTTTGGATTTCTTGGGGGGCTTCGGTTAGTCGGAGCCAGTTGCTTATGGTGTCGGTGGATACGCCTATTTTTTTTCCGATGGTTTCTTTCGTGGGGTATTTCTGTGGGTACTTTGTCAGGAGGTGTTTGCAGCAGTTTCCTTTTTCTAGGGCGCTGAGGTCTTCGCGTTGTATGTTTTCGACGAGGTTTAGTTCTATTATTTGTTCGTCCGTGAAGTTGCGGATGATGGCTGGGATTTTTTGTAGTCCTGCTTGTTGGCTGGCGCGGTAGCGTCGTTCGCCTACTACGACTTCGTATTCGTTGCCTTCTGGGCGGATGATGATGGGTTCGAGGAGGCCTACTTGTTTTATGCTGTCGGCTAGTTCGTTGAGTCTTTCGATGTTTATGTCTAGGCGGGGGTTTAGTCGGTTTGGGCGGATTTTGTTGAGTTCGACTTCTCTGAGTTCTGCCATGGTTGCTGGGCTCCTCTTTTTCTTCTATTGTGGTGGTGTCGGGTCTTATTAAGTGCGTGCGTTTGTGGGGCTTTGCGTGTGCTCTGCGCCTAGTCTAGACCGTTCTATTAGGACGGTTGGCGTGATGGAATATTTTATATGGTGTGTGGAGTGATTTGTATTGGTTGGTGTGTTCGGTTTGGGTGCGGGTGTTTTTGGGGAGGAGGAGCGGAAGAAGCATAGGGGTAATTGTATTGATTGTGGGCGTGAGTTGGAGTTGTACATGTTGGATTTGAAGAAGGGGAGGCGGATTTTGCAGTGTACGCAGTGTGGTTTGTATCATTTTTACACGAAGGATTTGTTTGGGAAGTGGAAGTTGGCTAAGGCGGCGAAGGTGCCTGACCTGTGGAGATAGGTGAGGTAGTTGGAAACCCTTACCATCATCGTCAGTAGTGCGCCCTACGGGGACGAGAAGGTGTGGAATGCGTTTAGGGTTGGGTTAACCTTGTGTTCGGTTGCGAGGGAGCTGCGTTTGAACGTTTTCTTGCTCGGGGATGGGGTTGTGGCTGCTAAGAAGGGGCAGAAGCCGCCTGAAGGCTATAATTTGGGGAAGATGGCTGCTGACTTGGTCGCTCGAGGGGTAAAAGTCGCTGCTTGCGGTACGTGTATTCGTGCGAGAGGCTTGACTGAGGAGGATTTGCTGGAAGGCGTGGAAGTGGGGACGATGACGATGCTCGCGAAGTGGGTTGAGGAGAGCCAGAAGGTTCTGTCGTTCTAGTGAAGGGCTGGTTATAGCTTTATTCTGAACCTGCATTTGCTGTCTCCGTGAACGATTGATTTCTCCAAGACCACTTCGACTGGGCGGTCGAGGGCGGCTTCGAAGAGTTGTTTTGCCCATCCTCGGGAGCAGTTGCACCATGTCCATGAGAGTTTGCCATTTGGGATTTTGTTGACGAAGGAGCAGTAGCATCTGGGATAAGTGATGTAGATGTTGTCTCCTTCTCTGTGCAGGTTCTTGTAGACCTGACTAAATTTGTCTATGAACTCGTCCACATTCTTTGACTGTTTGTAGATTTTGCGGGCTTTTTGGACAAGACTCTGAGTTTGGCATCGTCGTCCACACTGTTCGAGGATTTTTGCTCGCGTTTCCTCGTCGACGTTTTTGTCCATAGAGTACATCAGGCTGGTTATCCACTTTTCCATACGCTTACTCATTCAAACCCCTCTCAATTATGAGGAAGACTACGACTTATTGTTCTGAGAGACTGTTTATATTGCAGAAAAGACTTGATGTGCTCCTTAGTTAGTTTTGTGGTGCCGCCTAAGATAGGCCCCCCTGTAATGTGAATGGAATCTGGGGCTATTAGCATTGGCACTTCATCTTCAGGCAATCCCAACTGCAACTTCAACGCTTCCACTGAAACTAGTTTTAGCTCATAAACCGTGTCTAGCAATTCCTTGACTTCACTAGCTGTCAAGTTATTTCTTCCATGGAACATCATATTTCTCGCTTTCCAAAGACGTTCAAAAAGGGTCAATGGTTTTTCCAGTTTTGAGACAACGAATTCCTGTAATCTCTCTTTTGTGTCTGGAAAGTGTTCAGTCGTCTGCGAGCATTTCGGGCATTTCTCAATTTCATGTTTACACACTTGACATCTGAAAAAGACTTTCTTTCGTGATTTGCTGGGCATAGATAAGCTTTCGAGAGCTATCCAGTAAAAAGCGAATTGGTCAACCACCGTTTCTGCTGCAATACCCTTAGTGTACCAACGAAGAGCTCCTTCGACATTTGTTTCGAATTTTGAAGCCATTAACCTAGGATTGAAGCCGATTTTCCATTTGTCGCCTATTACATTCAGGGTCGCATCTTTTTGAATACTTGGCACTTTAGGTCCGAAAAGCGCTTCCCGCTCCCCTCTCAAGACGTGTGGAGGAGTGAGGTCCAAAGCCTCGAAATTGGTTTTTCTTATAGGAATCTGAAGAGTAAATGAGAGGATATTTAAAATGAATTCAACCCTTCCTTCTATTAATTCCCATGCGGGTTGGGCGTTTTCTCCAGCAACAAAACATTCCAGCATATTGTTACTTTCTTTTGATGATTCGCTTCGTTTGAAGTCAACGGTGAACTCTTTGTCCCTGAATAAGCGACGTTCTGGATAAATATCCAACGCTGATAGTTTGTTTGAAAGTTTGCCTTTTTCATCTATAGATTGTGTTACAGTTAGTTTCTTTGGGATTTGAAGCCAAATTCGTATTCGCCACAAACGCTTCTTTTTGTTGTCCATTTTGCAGGCTCCCTTGAATGCACTTCTCGGTATGTTTTTCTTTGCGAAAGTCTTTAGCCTTTTGCTGGATGGAAGGTAAATGCCAAAGGTGTGTCTCATGAGTTTACCTATTCGGCGTTAAATCCTAGATAGAAGATGTGCCATGCTTCTTCTTTGCCTTCGTAGTATTCTTCTTTGTATCCTCTTTTGCGGCATACAACCATAGCCGCAGGATTATCCGTATAATACACAATCCCACCCTGCCCCCGACTCTTAACGAACCCCTCAAAAAACTCGAAAAACCTCCACCCAAACCCCGCCCCCCTATACTC
>CAZPDY010000208.1:0-3086 GCA_964585455.1 uncultured Candidatus Bathyarchaeia archaeon
GTCTTCGATTACATCTTCTACGGAGAAGGCATCTTAGACACAGCAGCCCGAAAGTCCAAGTTGAGCCGCCAGGTGTTGCAGTCGATGCGAGACGAATTCCTGTATTGGTACCCAGTGGACATGCGAAACTCTGCAAAAGAGCTGATACCCAACCACCTCACCTTCTTCCTATTCCAGCACGTAGCCCTCTTCCCACCCGAACACTGGCCACGAATGATAGGCGCCAACGGCATGCTGATGATAGAGGGAAGAAAGATGTCGAAGTCGAAGGGAAACTTCGTCACCCTACGAAGCGCCATAGAAGAATACGGCGCTGACTCGACACGATGCGCACTGCTGTTGGGCGCCGAGAGCATGGACGACCCAGACTGGAGGAGCGAAAACGTTCGAGACGTAAGAAACAAGCTGGAATCCTTCTACAAACTAGCAGACTCCATAATTTCAGAGGCAAAAGATGAAAAGACAGGGCAGCTTGAAGACTGGTTACTCAGCGTGCTGAAGCATAAGATTAAGCTAGTCACCGACAGCATGGAAGTGCTAAAGACTCGCACCGCCGTGGAAAACGCCTTCTTTGAGGTTTGGAACGACTTCCGCTGGTACGCCCGAAGGAAAGGCAACATGAACTCTAAAGCTCTGTTAGAAGCCCTGAAAACTTGGGTGCGTTTACTAGCGCCTTTCGCGCCACATCTGTGCGAAGAAATCTGGAACAGAATGAGTGCAGAAGGTTTCGTCTCCTTGGCTGAATGGCCAGAATACGACGAAAGCAAAGTCAACCACACTGCCGAAGAGAGTGAAACACTAATCAAATCATCGCTCGAAGATACAGTGAACATAATGCGTGCAACAAAAATGACCCCGCAAAAAATATGCTACTACACCGCAGCCCCATGGAAATGGAAAGCATACCGAAGCGCACTGAAGATATCTCTGGAGAAAGAACACGTTAACCAAGGGGATTTGCTGAAGGCGTTGATGAAAAACGAAGAGATGAGGAAGAATGCGAAGAAAGTCACCAGTTTTGTGTCTCAAATAGTCGATGAGATTAATCGAACCGTACGTGAGAGAAAAGAGAAACTGTTCTTAGTTAGAACGCTGGATGAGACAAAAGCATTGAAAGAAGCGGCGAGTTTCTTAAAGCAAGAACTAAACGCGAAAATCCAAGTTCACGCAGAAGACGACCCTAAGCGACACGACCCCAAAAACCGCGCTCAACTAGCAAAACCATACAGACCAGCGATTTTCATAGAATAAAAGAGCGTTAGAGACGCATCCGAAGGTTTGACAGAATAGTGCTGTTCACTTTAATGTGGTAGTTCTTGCGTCCGCCCGAGCTCGTGGTGACGTAATAGTCTTCATCCTTCTGCAGTTTGCTCCCGTACAGAAGAGCCAGTATGGTTCGGCTGATGTTTATAGTGGTCAACTTATCGCTCGGAATTTGTTCTTCAATCTCTTCCTTTAACCGTCTCGGGTTAATCGTGTAGATGACTTCGCGGGGAAGCTGACCGTTCTTAGCCTTGTTCTCCATGTCAGAAATGAGGTAACGTACCAAATCGTAGTAGGGACTTTCCTTCTTCTCGATGAGATGAAGGTAGTTAATCAGGGGAATCGGTATTTGATAGACTTCGGACACAGCCTTCCCCTCATATATAAGTCTTAAGCAGGCAGGATTTAAGCCTTGACCTCATATAAATGCTTTGTAGAACAATATTCTATGCCTCGTAGAGCAATGAAAGAATTATATTTTCGCATACTGCTTGTAGTGTGTATCGGTGGGGCCCGTGGCGTAGTACGGATGCTTCACTAGCCGGAGAACGCGTCGGCCCTCTAAGCCGGAGATCCTGGGTTCAAATCCCAGCGGGCCCGCCACTGCCGATAGTCTCTATGCTGGGTTGTATTCTGAATCTGAGTTCAGAATATAGAGAATCCATACGTGTAGTTCACAGGTTTCATATACTACAATCGTTTTGTAGTCAAACGATGTTTGATTTTGAATGGGTAAGTATCATTATTTCATCGAAGTGAAAGTCCCCAATGGTCCTGAGTTGGAAGAGGCTGGTGAACAATGAGATGGATCAGGCGATAAAGAGGTTGAAGGCTGTTGCGGAAAAGTCGGGGGGGCAAGGTTTTCGTCAGATACTAGACAGTGAAACGCTAAAAGACTGACACGGCAGAGTTGACGACTTTCTGACAATTCCAACAAATCTTTAGGGATGTTAGCGTTTTATTGCTCCGAACGAGACGGAACTTTTAAATTCTCTCCAGTCAAAAAATATGCACTGTAACCTTAATATTTAACTTGTTAGTGTTTACAGAAAGGGAGAAAGATGAGCACACACGCGGAGGATCTAAAACTACGCCTCATGACGATTGAACTGCTTCGAACCGCAAAGCGTGAGCACACATACCGCGAATTGTCGGCTAAAACTGGTTTGCCTGTCACTGTTTTGAGTCGATATGCTAAGGGACATGTGCTTCCGAATGTTGCGAGAGCTCGCCAACTCTGGAAAGTCCTGAAGAAGATGGTGGGGCTGGAAGTTGAACTCCATCGAAAGATATCTTTCAACAGCGACGGATACTTTGACAACACCGAAATCATAAGCGACTACAACATTCTGCGACAGGCGTCCCATCATGCGTTAGCTACTTTTGCGGGTAAACGTGTGACTAAGGTTTTGACGGCGGCGGTAGACGGAATCCCGTTGGCTACGATGGTGGCTAATCAGTTGGGCATCAACCTCGTCATCGCCAAATGGAACAAAGAGGTCGGAGTGACGGCTTTTCTCGAAGAGACGTACGCGTTGAGGGATTCGGGCGTGACCATGACGCTTTACATTCCAAAGAACGCCATAAAACGAAGGGACAGCGTCCTAATAGTAGACGACATGATAAAGACTGGTGAAACCCAGAACGCTCTCATTAATCTTGTTCGCAAAGCGAAAGCAGAGCTTTCGGGCATCTTCTAGTTGATAGCTATCGGAGACGACTGGGGAAAAACGCTGAACCTGCCCAAGGATTGCCCAGTAGAAGTAGTCACGAAGATAATCCCTCCCACGAAGCGCAGCTAAAACCTTGCTCCAGTTTTTAGT
>CAZPDY010000209.1:0-3078 GCA_964585455.1 uncultured Candidatus Bathyarchaeia archaeon
GTTGCTGCCCACCCCCGCAATCGTTTCGTATTCGGGTCCGTTCACGAAAACCTTCTCTCCCCTGTAAGGGCCTGTATTGAGTTCAAAGTCTTTCACACCGTGGGCACAGGCGAGAGAGCAGCCTATCCAGCAGCCGTCGAATCCCTTGTGGAATTTTTTTCGGTAGATTTCGCTGCCGAGTTTTTCGGCTTCGGGGTGGCTGCCAAACCCATAATTCTTCACGGGTAGAAGATCGAATTCGTTCATTATCGTTACGAGGTGTGTCGTCCCGAGCGTGGACATCTCGTTCTGTTTCGGGTCGAGAGTCCTGAGTTCTTGGTTGTAGGCTCTTCCCACCTGCTTGACCAATTCAGCGTCCGCTGGACCGTTCGATTCGACAGTTATCCCTCGAGAATACTTGACTACGATGGCTTTTACTTTCTTGTCACGAAGAACCGTGCCCAAGCCGCCCCTTCCAGCTTGCTTGACTCTATGAATCTTTCGTCCAGCGTCGTACCATGAAAGGTTGAGACATCCCAAAAGCGTGTGCTCTGCTCCTGGACCCGAAGACAAGACGGATATGCTCTGAGGCTTTTCGCCCCCGTATTTTTGGGCTAAGGCGGTTATGATGAAGTCGGTCTCAGAGGGCAGCTGCGAAGCCTCCTCGATTTGGACTTTGCACTCGTCTCCGTCGATGAGTATAACCACTTCCGCTTGCGCTTTGCCCTGAACCTCGAGGGCGTCCCACCCGGCAAACTTCAGGTAGGGTCCGAAATAGCCGCCGACGTTCGAGTCAACCACGGTGCCCGTCAGCGGGGATATTGACAACGCAATGCTTTTTCCGCTCCCAGGGAACACTGGCGTGCCACCTAGGGGGCCGCAGGCGACGCAGAGTTCGTTCTCGGGGTCATCCCACTTGATGACTCGGTCCTTCGGTAATGCGTTCCAGAGAAGCCATAGGTTGAAGCCGCGACCGCCTATGAACGTGTCCTTCATGAGCTGGGATACTGGTTTGCTCGTTATCTTCGTGGTTGAAAGGTTTACGTGTAGAGTTCTGTTGTTGTAGCCTCTTCCTACTTTGCTTGGTGGGTACTTGAACTCGGCAGTTGCCAACTTTTCGCACCTCGCGGGAGTCACTAACGTATGTGAGACATAAAGATAGGGCTTACGGACGGTGAGACGTTTCCAAGTGCGTGCGATCAATGTGGGAAAGGTATAAGTATGTATTCCTTTGAGAGTGTCAAAGGTTACGGGGTGAATGATTGGTCCTCGAATCGTTAGCGAGCTACACTCCTTTCATTTTAATTCTGGGCGGTATCGTTGCAATTTCCTGGCTACTGGAAAAACTAGCGAGACCAGCGCCCGTTGTGGGGCAACCTATCAGTCTGCTGATGAAGGTAGTGTCGCTTTTCGGGTTCTTTGTCGGCATTCTTCTGTTGGCGACAGCGGTAGGTGCCTGGTCGACACCCAGTGTGGACTCGGGCACTCGATATCTGTTGATAGCCAGCGGTCTGGCTTTGCTCCTGAAACCCTTAAGGGATGTTCCTTGGGCAGCTTTGCTGGGTTTAATAGTGGGCATCGTGTGCGTTGGTCTGGTCTACCTGCTGTTCCCCCTGCCAGAGGCTGTCCTAGGCATTTCGTCGACGTGGGTCTACGCGTTGATTTTCTTCATTCCGGCCTTGCTCGCTTACATGCTCTTCAAGTTCTTGGAGGATCTTTTGAGGTTGATTGGGATGATCTTGGCTTCTAAGCCCGTGGCTACGATTCTTGGCTTGTTGTGTATTGTTCAGGGGATTCTCTTGATTTTTGGGGTCAGCTTGTTCGCTATTATCTCCCTCTGACGAACATAATCTAACTGTGGCATGTCTTTCCTCTAGAAAGCCTCGAAAACGTTATTTTTTCCACGCTTAAGGTTCTGTTCTAAAGTGTAGCTTTAAAAAGACCTGAGCTGAATGTTACAGTTGGGGCGAATCAGTGTTTTCCTACGCGTTGAAGAGAGTGGTCCGTTCCGTTGGTCTCTTCGCTGCGTTGCTCTTAGGTGTAGTTTTGGCGTCCACCTTTTTTACAGGCATAAACATCGGTGCGGATACTACTGCCAAGGCTGCCTTAACCCAGCAGCTGAACCGAGTCGTGGTGGACATCACTGCAAGCAGGTATGGTTCATCGCTAACATCTGCGACTTGGACTACTGCCGCAGAAAACGTTGCCCTAGTCAACGGAGTGGTCGACACTGAGGTCATCTCCAGAGCCAACCTGTATGGAGAGATTTTGCCGAAGAACTACTCGTACTTCCAAGTGACAGGGATAACTGAGGGTTCGCAAGTCTACAGCGGTCTGAACGTAACTTCAGGTGCCAGCTTGCTCCAAGAGGATGAGGCTTACGTGTGGTTTGGTTCCTCGGACGCAGCCAAGTTGAAGATGAACGACACGTTAACGTTCAACTATTCAGTCTGGGTTGACTACTCGTATGTGAACGTAAGTTTGCAGTTCAGAGTTGCGGGCTTTGTGAACTTGGACGACACGGCGCTAGCCCTTGCTTCTGGACAGTACCAAAGCGATGGCGTGATAATCTACACACCGTCAGTACGAAACGATGTCGGGTTGATTTATCCCTATGGAAACATTCTCATCGTAAGCTGGGAAGAAACTTTCGCAAAATTCCTCGATGCAGTCTATTCGCTCCATCCGCAATACAGCCCCTTGGGCACCGAAATCTTGGTGTCCATCGATCGAGAGGCGGTGATAAATCCATGGGACATTGGGGCTTCGCAAGAGGCTATCGGGCGTATGATCCTGCAGATAAACAACGAAGTGGCAGAATTCGGCATCACCGCTTACAGCAACCTGCAGAATGCTCTGAACACGTACCAGTTTCTTTCTGTGAGCATGAGGATTTCTTTCTTGGTCGTGGCTCTGCCCGTGTTCTTCGTGGCATGGTACGTTGGGACCACCGTGTCTGACGTGTCGTTCAACCTGAGGCGGCGGGAGATAGGCTTACTGTTAGCCAAGGGCTTCTCTTCGGGACAGCTTTTCCGCTTGTTCTTGTCAGAATCCTTGATGATTGGAATCCTCGGCGGACTCATCGGAGTGGGCTTGAGC
>CAZPDY010000210.1:0-3053 GCA_964585455.1 uncultured Candidatus Bathyarchaeia archaeon
GATTGAAGCACCCCTCCGTCGGTGGTGTTGGCGATGTGCCGCAGAGCTTTGTGCTCCAGGTCGCTGCGTTTAGGCATTGTCGAACTTCCTCAAGCCCTCATTATACTTATGGTGGTCTAAGGATAAAAATATGTATGTAAAAATGAAGTCAGGCGGAGTTAAAGTAGACTGGAAAGTGTTTAATTTATCGATTGCGCATTGCCTATACGGATGCAGGAACGGTTGAAGAGGCATAGGTCAACGCGGCAAATCTGTCTCGGCTTAGAAGCGACAGCCGACGACTTCAGCGTTGGAATACTAGACTTCGAGGGGCAAGTTCTAGCCAACGTCATCGACGCTTTCATGCCCGAAACAGGCGGTATTCACCCACGAGAGGCTGCGAGGCATCACGCAGAAGTGGCTGGTAAGGTTATTTCCGAGGCTTTCCAGAAGTCGGGCATAAAACCCATCGACGTTACCATCGTTGCTTTTTCGCAGGGACCAGGCTTGGGACCCTGTCTTCGCACGGGTGCGACTGCCGCTCGAGCCTTAGCATCCTACCTCAACATCCCCCTAGTGGGAGTTAATCACTGCGTTGCCCACATAGAAATCGGCAAACTCGCAACGGGTGCTCGAGATCCAGTGACTTTGTACGTTTCTGGGGGCAACACCATAGTTTCAGCGTTTGACGCTGAACGCTACCGCGTCTTCGGCGAGACGCTGGACATCGCGGTGGGCAATTGTCTGGACGTCTTTGCCAGGGAAGCGGGCTTTCGCCAACGCGAGGGAATGCCTTTTGGCGCTATCGTGGAGAAGCTTGCAGAAGAAGGAAAAACGTTGGTTGACTTGCCTTACAGCGTTAAGGGTATGGATTTGTCTTTCAGCGGTCTTCTCACCGCAGTGGTTAAGCTTCTCAAGAGTGAGAATCATAGGCTTGAGGACTTGTGTTACAGCTTGCAGGAAGTGGCTTTCTCGATGCTCGCAGAAGTCACCGAACGTGCTCTGGCGCATACGGAAAAAAGCGAGGTTCTTCTAACAGGAGGCGTAGCGGCAAACAAGCGACTGCAAACCATGCTGAACTCCGTCGCCGAAGACCACGACAGCGATTTCCGCGTCGTTCCGAAGCAGTATGCCTTAGACAACGGTGCCATGATTGCTTGGACGGGCATTCTGGCATACAAAAGCGGAGTCACCACGCCCATAGAAAAAAGCTTTGTACGACTGAAGTGGAGGCTGGAAGACGTAGGCGCCCCGTGGGTTGAGGGATAGCATGCTTGTTAAGAAGGGAGCAGAAGCCAGCCTCTTCCTCGAAGACTGGCAAGGTCGGAAGGTTATTATGAAGCGGCGGCTCCCCAAAAAATACAGGCTTCCTGCGATAGACGAGAAAATCCGCACTTACCGAACGGTCCACGAGTCTCAGCTTCTTCACTACGCGAAAGAAGCGGGAGTGCCTACGCCCACGATTTTTTTAGTGGATTTGGCTGATTCGAACATAATCATGGAATTCGTCGAGGGCAAGCAAGTGAAGCAAATTTTGAACAGCTTATTCCCTGAGGAACGCCGAAGCCTAAGCACACACGTCGGCGAACTCATCGGACGCCTTCACTCCAACGACATTATCCACGGCGACCTAACAACCTCAAACATGATAGTGACTTCTCATGGAAGAGTGGTTTTCGTCGATTTCGGGCTTGGAGAGAAGTCTGGTGAATTGGAACTGAATGGCGTCGACCTGCACCTCATGAAACGCGCGTTCCAAAGCGTACAATTTCACCATGCTGACGAATGTTTCAGCGCTGTCTTGGAGGGCTACACTAGAATTGTGGGAGATGAAGTGGCGAAAAAAGTATTAGGGAAAGTAAACGAGATTGAGAGGCGAGGAAGGTACATCTCTGAAAGGAGAGTAGAAGAATGATAAGGAACGTTTGGAGCATAACCCTGCCAGTATCCGACCTCAAGAAAGCCGTTGCCTTCTACGAAAAAACTCTCGGGCTCAACAAGAAGTATGAATACCCTTCATACGCAGGCTTCCAATGTGGCGGAGTGGAAATCGGACTTCGACCAAGCAGAAAAGAAAAAGGATATGGAGAGAATGCATGTTCCGTCGAGTTCTTCGTCGACGACGTAGACGCCTCGTATAGAGCGCTCAAAAAGAAGGGGGTCAACTTCGTCGAAGAACCCCACGACGAGCCCTGGGGCGGAAGAGAAGCCAGCTTCCTCGACCCAGACGGAAACTGGTTAGAAATCGTGCAAATCGACTGGAAAAAATACTTTGAGGTAAGCATGAAAGGCGCCAAGGCTCCGTGACTTTATGAGCGAAGTTCTAAAAGGCAGAGTTGCAATCCTCGTAACAGGCAACACTCACAAATTCTTCGAAGCCCGCCGAATCTTAAGCCAATACAAGATAGCCACAGCGATGCTGAAGAACGTAGATGCGGTTGAAATCCAAGACGACGACATAGAAAGCGTGGCAAGGGCAAGCGCAGTAGACGCGGTTAAAAAATGCAACCTACCCATCGTCGTGGAAGACGCGGGACTGTTCATCGATGCACTGAAGGGGTTTCCAGGGGCATACTCTTCTTACGTTTACCGAACAATCGCCAACGAAGGCATCTTGAAACTGATGGAGAATACTCCAAACAGGACGGCGTGTTTCAGATCAACCGTTGCTTATTTAGAACCCGCGATGGATGAACCTCAATGTTTCACTGGCGAGGTTAAGGGAGAGATAGTTAAGGAAAAACGTGGCAGTCACGGGTTTGGCTTCGACCCCGTCTTTAAGCCCCGAGACTCTATGAAGACTTTTTCTGAGATGAGCGTCGACGAAAAAAACCAGTTCTCGCACCGAGCCCAAGCCTTCCGCAAGTTCGCCCAGTGGTACAAGGCACGTTTTAGGGTTTGAGAAGTTTTAAATATCCGCAATACGTCGTTAAAAGAGCCTTCGGAGGACAAACTGTTGCCAAAGCAAGAAAAAGGACAATCCCACCAGATAAGACCAGTGAGCAAGCGCCCGCCTTCATGGTGTAAGTACGAGTCCGAAGAAGTGGAAGCACTGGTCATCAAGTTGGCTAGAG
>CAZPDY010000211.1:0-3017 GCA_964585455.1 uncultured Candidatus Bathyarchaeia archaeon
TAGTCAACGGACCCTTCTGCTCCGACGAAACAATGCGCCCCCTCTTCTTCGAGATCAACCCCGAAACCTCACCCACCCACTGGACTGGCACAGAGACGCTAATCTTGTAGACGGGCTCGAGGATGACGGGCTTCGCCGACAAGAAAGACCCCAGAATCCCACGACGAGCGGCGGGCAAAACCTGCGCCGGACCCCTGTGCACCGGGTCCTCATGCAGAGAAGCGTCCACGAGCTTCACCTTCAACCCCCGAACCGGCTCTTCACACAGCGGTCCATGTTGACATGCCCACCTGAAACCCGAGACGAACATGTCCCGAACCTCCTGCAGGTACTGCACGCCCTTCGTCAAGTCGACCAAAACGTTCCGGTGCTCTTCCACCGCCCACACGTTCCCAGCTTCCTCTGCAGACCACCCCGCCTCCCTCAACACGTTGCCCACCTTCTTCTCCATCTCGTCGGCTAAGTCGCCCCCCTCAATCAGTTTAATGATGTTCTCTTCAAGAGGCTCCACTTGAACCCAGAACTTGTTAAGCTTATTCGCACTCTTCACCATGACCACCGGACCCCGAGACAATGTAGACTCCCTGTAGACCACCAGCGGCTTAGACGTGATGACCTTCAAGTCTCCGCCCGCGTACTCCTGCAGAAACTTCACTGCAATCTCTAAGTGCAGCTCACCCATGCCGCTCAACAAATACTCACCTGTTTCTCTGCTGATACTCGTCGCTAGGTTGGGGTCCTCGATGGCTAAGCGCTGCATAACCTCGATGAGGCGAGGCAAATCCCTCGGATGCCTGGGCTCCACGGCAACCGTGATCACGGGCTCGGAGACGTATTTAATGCGCTCGAAGGGAACCATTACGTCCCTGTGGCTGTTGCTGACGACGGTTTCACCCGCTCTCGCCTGGTCTAGACCGAGGAGCGCCGCAATGTTGCCCGCGTCGATTCGGTCGACAATCTCCCTAAAAGCGCCCATGTACATGGAAACCTGCTGCACACGACAGTCCTTCTTGGCGCCCACAAGATATACGTGCTCCCCTTCTTCGACCCCTCCAGCGAAGAGACGACCAGTGGCAATCAGCCCAGCATGCGGGTCCATCTGAGCCAACGTGACACACATCACAGTAGGACCTTCGGGGTCAGCGCTGAGCATAGCCCTGCCTACTTCAGAGTCGACGTCTCCCCTCCAGACTTTAGGAATTCGGTATCTCTGAGCCTCCACGGGGTTCGGCAGATGCTCAACAACCATCGACAGGATTGCGTCGTGTAGAGGAAGCCTCTTAGTCAATTCTTCGACTCTGCCCTTCTGGTAAGCCTCTATCAGGTCGCCAAACTTGAAGCCCTCTTCCCTAGCCGTGCTGACAGTGAAACCCCAGCGATGGAGAGCCGAACCGAAGGCTACCGTGCCCTTCGCAGGGTCCACCTTCCATCTCTCCCTCTGTTCGGGCTCACCGTAGAGGTCGATGAGGTTGTTGAAATCGCGTACTATCCGAGCGAGTTTCGCCTGCATATCCTTGGCTCCGAGCTTGAGCTCCTTCACAAGGCGGTCGACTTTGTTGATGAAAAGCACGGGCTTCACGCGCTCATCGAGGGCTTGACGAGTCACCGTCTCAGTTTGAACCATGACCTCTTCGACCGCGTCCACTACTACCACCACGCCGTCTATTGCTCTCAGGGCTCGAGTGACTTTCCCCGTGAAGTCAACATGGCCCGGCGTGTCGATGAGGTTGATCAAGCAGGGTTTGCCCTTTTCCTCGTGGAGAAGGCTGATGTTGGCTGTCTTTATCGTGATGCCCCGCTTCTGCTCCTCTTCGAGGTAATCGAGGGCTCGAGCCTCGCCCGCGATCATCGGGCTCAGAAGACCCGCCTCAGCCAAGAGGCTGTCAGTCATCGTGGTCTTGCCGTGGTCTATGTGAGCGATTATACCGATGTTCCGTATGTCCTCTTTTCTGCCCATGAGCTTGAGAATTTCCGCAGTTTGTTTGAATCGGGGCATGCTTACGAGTCCCTTAGGGTTCTGAGTCTATGTGGCTCAAGAATAGCCCTAATAGCTTTACTGCACGCACACGATTAAAGTAATTCTCTCCAAGTCCTCATCAACTATCACGTTACTTTACGATCACCGTTCTCTTAAAAGAACAGAACAAAAAGATAAGGTGTGCATCAGCGCACAGAGCAACTTATCAGATGCACGCTTGTAGGGCTTATTCCCTCTCCAGGAAATCCTCAGCCTTAGGCGGGTACGGACTCAATTTCCTTCGCTCGCGAATCTGCTCTATCACGTCGAGCAGCATGCTCTCTGGCACCGGAGACCAACGGCTAAACTGTGTCGCCCAGAAAGCTCTTCCCTGAGTGGAAGACCTCAACTCGTCGGCTATGCCGAAGGATTCAGCCACGGGCATCTCCGCCTTAACAATCATCATGTCTTCCTCGGTGGGCATCTCGAGCACTCGACCTCGACGTTTCTGCACTATTGCAAGGACTGAACTCACGAAGCTCGTCGGAACCTTGCATTCCAAGCTTAGAATTGGTTCTAGAAGCTTCGGGTCGCTCAGCAGAAAACAAGCCCATATCGGACGCCAAGTCATAGGAAGTATCTGCGCCGGTCCCCTATGCACGGGGTCTTCGTGGACTTGAATGTCTTCGAGGTTCACTTTTAGACCGTGGGCGGGTTCCTTCGCCAAGACGCAGGCGTGGACGGCTTCTCGGAAGCCCGACTTAACGTGGTCTAAGACCTCTTCCACGTATTGTCTTCCCTTTATCCTGTTGACCAGTATGTTGCTCTCTTCGATGGCGATTACGTTCCGAGCGTCGTCTGTGTCCCAGTCGAATTCGGTTCGCAGGGTTTTCTGTCTTTCGTCGCGGGTTTGCATCTCTGAAACCTTGTCAGTTTTAATGGCTTCGATTAATTCTTCAGGCAGTTTTTCCAGGGTAACCCAGAGCTTGCTGTGTTTGTTGGGGCTCTTGCCCATCACGGCGGGTCATTTATAGTCGTGGCTGATGGTTTCGCGGTAGAT
>CAZPDY010000212.1:0-3008 GCA_964585455.1 uncultured Candidatus Bathyarchaeia archaeon
TATTTATCCTGTTCCTCTCGTGGGAGATATTTGAACCTGAATGGAGCGCAGCGACTCTGGATTGGCTCGATTATTTTTCCGCTATAATTGGCGATTAAGATGAACCTGCAGGTTTCGGTGTATCTTTCCATGGTTCGCCGCAATGCTTGCTGGGCGTCGCTCGTCATGTTGTCCGCCTCGTCTAATATGAGAATCTTGAAGGGGATTTCTCCGAGTGTGCGCACTCGGGCAAAAGTCTTCACAGTTTCTCGGACGACGTTTATGCCTCGTTCGTCGCTTGCGTTCAGCTCCATCAAATGCTCCCTGTAGACTTCGCCGTACAAGTCATGCGATAAGCAGAGGGCTGCTGTGGTTTTTCCAGTTCCTGGGGGTCCGGCGAAGATGCAGTGGGGCACGTTGCGGGACTTGACGAAGCTTTTGAGACGTTCGACTATCTCCTTCTGGTTAACGATCTGGCTTAGTGTCTTCGGGCGGTATTTTTCGGCCCACATCTCGAAACTCAATTCAGCTAACCTCTTTTCCAGAGGCTATAGGATTGTATTGAGATAAATAACTAACGTTCTGTAAAGGGCTTAACGTGATGATGTTCCTGAAACCCTTTTGATGTTCAACTTTTGCGAGATAAATTCTGAATTTAATATATAGTGGTTGGAATTCGTATTTTTGATTCATACCTCTTAAGTATTGCAGTTCAGGATTCGAATTGTGTACGACACTGAGGCAGCCAGATGAGTCTATCTTTGCTTCCAGAGTTCTTCGCCTTTCTCGGAGTCGACGTCTTCGTAGCCATGAGTCTACTAACGTGCCTTCTAGATGACCACTTTCCGAAGACATTACCCTACGTCTTTCAAGCCGCAGCGATAGGTGGCTATGTGCATATACTGATCAGCAGAGATTTTCTCACTCTGTTCGGAGATTACATGCGATTCTGGTATTGCTTTCTCTATTTAGCCGTTGCTTTAGCTAACGTCATCGCCCTGAACGTGTACCTTGCGGTCATCAAGAAGCAATGGACTCTCGCGAAAGTCTTCTCGGGCACTGTCGTGTTTCCAGCGTTGCTCATCTCGTTCTTCTTCGTCTCCAACTACGCCAGCGAAATTGCAGAGTTCTATCTGATTCAGATGGCCATGCTCTTCAGCGCTTTGGTTCTCGGGGTGTCTGTTTCCGTGCTCCTGAGTCCCCGATTCGTCAAGAAATATTGGAATAGGAGGTGAGAATAAATGACTCGAGTGTTTAACAAATCAGTCAAAATGTTGATTCTGACACTCATGTCTATACTAGTCGTCTCTGTTAGCGCTGCAACATACTATTCTCTGATAATGACTTCGACTGCCGTGGTCTATAAATCAAACGTCTACTTCAAAGTTGGCGCAGACAATGGGACTAAGGGACTAGTCGTGACGCTGGGTAGCCAAAACACAACTGTAACGTTGACTGGTATCAGAGCCTATCCAAACGTAACCTTCACGTACACAAACCCAGTTATAGTTAGAAACAACGCAACGTCAGGGTCAGCACCTTCAATCAGACTGGCACCTTCAACTGATCCGAGTGGGAATGCAGACGACTTTGAATTCATTCGTTTTCTGCTGAATGCAACTAATGTCGGCGATCGTCGATGGTTGAACTACACATCTAATGGTGCTACCTGGTCTAGTACAGGAACTTCAAGCTGGGTATCATTGCCAAACAACACTGAATGGTCAATTGTAATAATGACGAAGGCACGTACAACTGGAGTTTCTGGGCAAACGGTGACAATTGGGTTGACTGTCGATGTGGACTAAACCTCCCCCCTTTTCTTTTCTTAAGCAAAGGAGAGAACGTTGAAGTATGGTAACGTATCGTAGAGAATTCAGAAGGCTTCCCGAATCTATTCGGAGAGCGTTAGCCCTCTTGATTCTCATATTCTTGGTTCAAAACGTGGTTGCAACTTCCTATTATTCCTTACCTATTAAATCTGGTACGTCTGTTGAAGAGCCTCCTGTTATTCTTCAGAGTGGCACAGCTGGCAGTTGCACAATTTACGCGAATAGTACAAGTGCAAAGGTTAGTGTTAAGGCTCCATTGTTTGATTACGTGGACAACAACTACGCCGACGTGGATTCCAGCACAGATAAGGGCGTGCAATCTGACTTTCCAGCTCAACAAGCTGGTCCAGATATAACGTACGACGCCCTCACAGAGGAAAACTCAGAAGGAGTAGAAGATTATGTGGACAGTACTAGTAATGTTGATGGTTCATCTGACGTGGGAACTCACAGTAGCTTCGAAAACGAGAAGTCTAGGGATGACGTTTTTGACACTCTGACTGAATCAGAGGTGTATGACGAGATTGCCAGAGGTGGAGCGAACCAAGGGCAAAGCATTTCTAATGCAGTAACCTTTAGCCACACACTCGACTATTCGAGTGGTAACAACCGTCTCGTTGTTGTTGCGGCTGGTTTTGAGAATTCTGCCGGGGACATAAGCATTAGCAGTGCAACCTACAATGCTCAAGCCATGATTAAAATCGTGCAAGCCACAACTGGAGGTACTGGTTATGTGGCGAGCGTGGCGCTTTTCTACATTCTTGACTCAAATCTCCCATCAGGCTCTGGTTCCTATTCTGTTATAGTCACATGTGCCTCCGACCCTTCGGTGGACTTATGGGCTTGCGCCGTATTATACGTAGGAGTAAGACAAGAAGGACCAGATAACTACGATTCTGATTCTTCTGGCTCACCAATCACTATGACCAGCGATTTGAACTGTGATGAAGATGGCAGTATGCTGGTTCAGGCTAGTATTGTTGGGAACACTGGTTCTTTCAGTCCATCCTCAGGCACCACAGAGGTGATCGAAGACGGTAACATCAATTCTGCGTCAGCCGTTTTCAATGAGAAATTAGGTCAAGATTCGGGTGCACGCAACCTTGGTTGCACTCATAGCAGTATGAACCGTGGTGCATGGGTAGGAGCATGTTGGGCTCCTTCGATCAGTGACATTGGCTATCACCTTGACATCGA
>CAZPDY010000213.1:0-2957 GCA_964585455.1 uncultured Candidatus Bathyarchaeia archaeon
CCCATCAGGGGATAGTTGTCTCGATATTCGCCAAGGTAGTAGGGTTCGTCGCCTATACCGTCGCTACCTATTTCATTCTGATAGATCCCATGGAAAAGGTCTGTGCCGTTGTAGTCGCTCCAGTAGTTGCCACCTGAAGGATAGCCATTATCCCATTTGTTCCACTCCTGCCACCCGTAATTACAGGTAGCTTGGTTTGTGTTGGTTATGATGTTGTTGTGATATACCACGCTTATGTTGACGTACTTCAACTCAATACCGTAGTTGTTGTTGATAATGTTGTTCTCTGTAACGGTGCTTTCATATACATTTACCAACTCAATACCATGATTGTTGTTGGTAACATTGTTCTGTATAACGATGTTTCCTTGCTTAATTGGTTGACATAGACATGTCGCGTTTACCTTAATGCCCGATAGCGTGTTGTTTGCAACCAGATTCCTCTCTAGCATGTTGTAGCTAGACATAACGAGAATGCCGACACCGTTGTCAATCACTATACAATCCGTTATGGTGCAATAATCTGCGTATTCCCCCAAGAGAATACCCGCAGTTCCATTCTGAACCGTGAAACACGATATCTTTGCGTGCATTGCGCGGTTGTCTGACACATTTAACACTGCCTGAGCCCCATTTCCTCTAATAAAAGTGCTCTCCGGGTTTTCTCCCTCAAGGCTAACTGTTTTGTTGATGATTACTTGCTCATTATACGTACCAGAAGAAACGAAAATCGGGGGTCCGTGTATGCGCGCGTCATTTATGGCTCCTTGGAGCGAAGAGTACTTTACGTATGCTGGATAATTATAGTCTACCCATGCACTAATTCCTTCGAGCAGGTTGTACACGTGCGTGAAGCCATGGTCCTCTAAAAGTTGACTCGCCGTAGCACTTCTTGCACCAGACTCAGAATAGACTAGAATCTCGTCGTTTACATTCAATTCACCTAATCTTGATTCGATTTCGTGGAGTGGAATCAGCTTTGCGTTCCTAATATGCCCCAAGTCATATTCACTCTGATTCCTTACGTCTAAAACCACCAATGCGGGATTAGACTCTATCATGGTTCTTGCCTCCAAAACACTAACGTCAACGTAACCAAAAACCAGCGTCACGAAAAACAAAGACGAAGACAGCAACACCGCAATAGCGACGAAAGGACAGAACCGGTTCGAAAAACGTTTCGTCAAGCTGGGACAACACCTCCGCTGCTTTTCACGCTGGATTATGTTACGCCTTAAACGGTGATATAAGCCTATTTGCGAACAAGAAATCCGCCGAAGTTGTAGACCTCAACGCTGGGTTTAGTCATCATCAATCAGACTTTAGGCTACATCATTGGTCCATCAAGTATTTAGCAGAGATGTGGTTTAAAACAGTTATTGCCCCCATTCTTGGCAATAGAGAAAACAGCAGTGTCGTTGAATTTCAGAAGATCTTAAATATAAACAAACATAAAGCCCTTAAGCCTCAGGTGGAGGGAGTTATTCATTGCAGCCGGAGGAAACTATCGTAAATTCAAAGAACAAGCCCAACTTCTCACACGTAATCTTCGGGGCAATAGTGATTGGATACTTGATTCTCCTCTTCCTCCTCTACAGAGTAGACACCTCAGTCGTTGTTTCTGTCGTGACGTTTGATATCCTGTTTGTCTCTCTCCTGTTTCCCTTGAGAGGAAGCCTTCTCAGCAAAACACTCCTGCTCTTTGCAGGCAACATGGTGGGATTTGTCTGGAACCTTCTCCACCTTCAGTTAGCGGACACTTTCGCATACTTCTTAGGAGACGTTTTCAGCGTCTTCTTCTCTCTAGCCTCCATCATGGTCAACTGTGTCTGGATTGTGTCCCTCTGGTCTCTTGGACTGTCCATTCTCGCCCGTCAAAACTTAAAGAGACAGGAGTGAGGACAGTTGATTCTGGAAATCACGCTCTTCCTGTTAATCTCGTGCTTATCAGTCTACCTTGCAAGACATTACATCCTCACGTTGACGGTCTTGTTTCTTCCAAAACGCAGAAACCAATCAAGCCAGAAAAACGGCAACCACTATCCCTCAGTATCTGTGTTGATCCCAGCCCTCGACGAGGAGAGAGTAGTTGGGCACATTCTCCAGAGAATGACTGAACTCACGTACCCCAAGGAAAAAGTTCAAATCATCGTGATAGACGACGCGTCGAAGGATAGAACATTCGAAATAGCGAGAAGGTTTGCGGAAGCGCACGACTTCATCCAAGTGGTTCGCCGCGATCTAAATAGGGGCAGAGTTGGAAAAGCAGACGCGTTAAACGAAGGCTTAAAGCACGCGACGCGAGAGCTCGTTTTCTGTTTCGACGCCGACTACTATCCCCAAGTGGACATACTGGAAAAGCTTGCAGCTCCCTTCGACGACCCAAAAGTGGGCGCGGTTCAAGGAAGAGTGACAGTGCTAAACGAGCCTTTCTCCCTCATCACCAGACTGGTCTCGTTGGAACGCATAGGAGGCTACCGAATCAACCAACAGGCAAGAGATGAACTATCCCTAATCCCGCAATTTGGGGGCACGGTCGGCGGGTTCCGCCGCTCTCTCCTCGAGTCTCTAGGCGGGTGGGACTCAACCATACTCGCAGAAGACACAGATCTGACTTTCAGGACATACCTTGCAGGCTACGAAACCTGCTACGTAAACGAGGCAGAATGCTACGAGGAAGCGGTCGAGAACTGGCGTTCCTACTGGCTTCAACGAAGCAGATGGGCCAAGGGGCACATGCAAGTTGCCTTCAAGAACACACTGCCATTCTTTAAATGCAGGGGGATGCGGTTGAGAGAAAAAATCGACGGTTTCTTGGTACTTACAATATACTTCGTCCCGCTTCTGGTAATATTGTCTTTGGTTCTGAACACGACCCTCCTCTTCACGGGAGCCTTCGATAGGTCCACGTTTTCGAACATAATAATGCTCCTCACAGTCTATGGCACCATCGGAGG
>CAZPDY010000214.1:0-2947 GCA_964585455.1 uncultured Candidatus Bathyarchaeia archaeon
GTACAGCGAAGGACAGCCGAAACTAGTAAAAAAGTGTGAAAACTGCGGCATCTGCCCCCAAGTCTGCCCCAAATACGACTGGTCTTGGACCAAAGCGGAAGAGTTCGTGTTCGGTAGACAGAGGAAAGAGGATGAAGACTTCGGCATACATCGCCGTCTCGTTCTGGCTCAAGCCAACGATGAAAAAAATTTGAAAAGATGCCAAGATGGAGGTGCAGTCACGGCTCTCTTCGCTTACGCCTTGCAAGGCGGCATAGTTGACGGAGTAGCCCTCTCCGGAGTCTCGGCGGACAAGCCTCTCTATCCTAAACCCAAGTTGGCTACCACCATTGAGGAGGTTTTGGAAAACGCTGGAACCCGCTACACTTACTCGCCCAACATTCTGGCTTTTCAGGAAGGGGTGAAGCAGGGAAAGAAGAGCTTAGCTTTCGTGGGCACTCCCTGCCAAGTTCACGCAATCCGAAAAATACAGATGTTTCCGTTAAAGAAGTACGCCAATCCGCTGCATTTTGCTGTTGGGTTGATGTGCACGGAGAGCTTCATGTATGAGGGGCTTTTTGAGAAACAGCTCAGAGGAAACATGGGCGTCAACCTGAATGATGTTGCCAAGATGAACATTAAAGGAAAAATCCTCGTCAACCTAAAATCGGGCGAAGAAAAAAGCATCCCCCTAGCCGAAGCAAAGCAGTACACGAGGAACAGCTGCAACCTCTGCAACGACTTCAGCTCCGAACTCGCAGACATCTCAGCGGGTGGATTAGGGCTCAGCGGCTGGACGTTCATAATTCTTCGAAGCGAGAGAGGAGAGACCGTTTTCGACGATGCGGTGAAGGCTGGACTGCTGAAGACCAGAGAAGCGAGCGAAGAACCCTTCGCCTTAACTTTGTTGACGAAGCTTTCAAAGAAGAAACGGCAGAATTCACCGAGAAGTTAGCGTCTTTCGCTTTTTTGAGCCCGTTCGATAGCGTTTTTCACCGCTTCTCTGACGGCGTAGCCAGCCACGTGGAGGATGGGTTCGCCGATTTCTGGGTCAACGTCCATGCTCGCGTTGCAGGGAAAGGCATGATGAGCTACCGACACGGTGTCTTCGATGTCGGAGATTCTTGTCCACTTTACCTGCTGAGCTACGTACCAAGTTGAACCGCAGGGGGCGCTCCTCAACACTTGGGCATCAGTAACTCTACCTTCTGCAACCTTCACCTCGACGCGAGGCTTCCCAATTCGATATCGCCTTACGAAACCATCTATAACGGGCTTCCCAGTTTCTTCCAGCGTGCAGAAGGGTTTCGGAAACGCCTGTTCAACGCCCATTTCATCGAGCGACTCTGCGATTTGCCTCTGCAAGCCGCGGTGACACCAGTTTCGGTTTTCTAAGGGAACGATGACAGCCTTCGCCTTTGTCTCCTCAGCGAGCGTGGGCATCGCTGCCAACAAGTCGGGATGCAGTCCAACGGCGAGTATGACTTCGCAGTCGGGCAAGTTTTTGGGCAGGTGTTTTTCTGGCTCTTCGATGAAGGCGGGCAGGTTTTGGGGAGTCTTGTGGACTGCTTGAATGTCTGCTGCGAAGGAGCCGTATAGTTGTCTGCAGTAGGTGCACGTGAACCCGCATGACTTGCAGTAGTTCGACGTGTTGACCAGGTTTCCCACTACTCGTTCAGCGAACTCGTCGTTGTATATCACGCAGAGCCGCATAATCTCCAACATCTTCCCTGCTTTGCCCTAAATAACTGAGCTTTAATCTAAAATAAATAGATGTCATTCATCATCTTATTATACAACAAACCACAATCGGCGAGCAGAAAACATGCAAGAAGGAGCTGAACTGAAAATGCCAAAGAAGAGGAAGGATTCTGATGGGGACATATTTCAGCTTCTTCTTGAAACGACGGAAAAAAGAAGGAAGAACGAGAGAGCGCGGCTTCTGGAATCGTTGAAGGTAAAGGAATTCTTCGAGGAAGGAAGCATAAGCATCGACGCAAGAACGTGTCAGGGTCTCGAGTGCGAGCTCTGCATCAAAGCGTGTCCCACGAAGGCTTTGTACTGGCGAGATGGGAAAGTGGGCATAATCGAAGAATTATGCGTCTACTGTGGTGCCTGTGTGCTCTGCTGCATCGTAGACGACTGCATTAAGGTGAGTAGAAGACGAAAGGATGGGAAAGTGGAAAGCTTCAGCAAACCGTCCAAAGTCATCCTACTTCTCAACAGCATCGACACACGAAGGAGACACAAACGAGTGGAGTCTCTCTTCCCAACCCCGGAAACATACTTAAAACGATACAGAAAACTGTGACAGTAACAGCATCAGTTTTTGTTCCATTTCTCCTGCAGAAATTTTGGAATGTCTGAGGAATCTCTGGGTCCCACGAGCACTTCCCAGCCGCTGGCTTCTTCTATCTCGCCGCTGAGTCGCGCTGCTTTCCCTGGAATAATCAGTTTCCGATGCTTCACTCGTTCTTCAATGCGGCTCTCCTTAATAGCCTCAGCCACTTTGTCAGCCGTCAGCTTTCGTCCCGCAACGGCACTGTCCACGGCGATTCCCTCCGTGTCCACGACTATTAAGTGGGAGTTGATGCCAGCCGATTCAATGTCTGAAGCCACCGTGTAGAAAGTCAGGGCGAAGTTAGTCGTGAACATCACGGGTGAATTTTCGTCGGGTGTTCCAAACGTCCGCAGCCCAGGCTCAACGGCGACGGGCTTCCGCGGGTCGGTGTAGATGTTCTGTCTGAGAATCACGTTGGGCAGAAGCACCCATCCCTCGGTGCTGTGCAGAATCAAGACGTCAGCGTAACGATTGACCAATATCGCCGCTAAATACGCCTCGTTCCACTCTGCAATCTCCACTGGGGCATCCTTATTCTCAAGCCACGCCGTCACAGGAGTGCCTATCAGAGGAAAACCTAGGAGCTCGTCGCCCCGTTTTGCTGCTGTCCGCCGAATCATGGTGAAG
>CAZPDY010000215.1:0-2945 GCA_964585455.1 uncultured Candidatus Bathyarchaeia archaeon
TTCCAGCCGTTACCGTAAATGCTCTTGCCCAGCGACGTGACTTCCAGAGTGGCGAGATCTACCCTTAAGCATTCGATGTTTGGGGTTTTTCTGTCGTCCCTGGAAAAATAGGCGATGTTTCTCTCCACGTCACAGTAAACGCAGGCCAACTGTTCACTCTCGTACTTGCTTCCGAAGATTGGTTCGGGGATGCCTCCCTCGATTGGTATGAAGCTTGGTTGATAGTTCTCGTTTCCGTTTTCGTCTATCATCACCAATATCTTGCCAAGCTTTGGCAGGACGTAGTAGTTGTGTCCAGCCATCAGGTGGGGATTCTGCAGCGCCAGACCTGTTGGTACCAGTGGTTCGGGGATGCTTCCTTTTTGGTCCATGGTGTAGAGGCTCATTACGCCGCTAATGTCGCTGAGGAAGTACACTTTTCCTTCTGCTAGTTGTGGTGAGAGCAGGAGTCTTGCGGAGAGTAAGGATTGAATGGGAAACTGAGACTGGGGTTTTTGTTGGGTCATTTCTAATCGCCTGGCGAAGAAGAGCAGATTAGACACACAGGGATATAACGATTGGCGTATGTTGCCTTGATTGAGGCTGTGCTTTCAAGAAAACTTAATTAATCGAAAATTCTCTGTATTCCTCTGCGTCTTGGCTGAATGCCCTGGTAGTATAGTCAGGTCTAGTATAAGCGGCTGTCGCCCGCTGGACCCGGGTCCAAATCCCGGCCAGGGCGCCAATTACTCACCTGAATGTCAGTGATAACTTTAATATCCTTTTCAGGTATTAAGAATGAGCGAAGTCATGGGACAGGATAGGCTGTGGGTGCGGATGTAATCTACTTATATAAGAAAATGCTTCCAAGGTTTTTTCTTGTTTTCTTAGCTTGGTTTGTGATTCTCGTCGTGTTTTCATCGATATTGAATGTTGTGTCATGGCCCATTTGGCTCGCAGGAAGTTCAGCTTTTCTATTTCTTTACGCTGGTTTTGAATATTTCCATGCATCCAAATTAGTAAAGGGAAACATTGAAAATGTGTCGATATCAGACTTAACAAAAGCGATTTATTGGTTGAGTATTGTTGGTTCAAAAGAAGCCCCAAGCCAAGAATTTTCCTATCAGAGGAACGTAAATAAGGTCATTAACAGGATAGATGGAGAACTCAAAGCTGATTGGGAAGAAATCCTCAGAAAGTACAAATTGCCAGACCCAATGAGACACATTCTACTCATCATCAGCATGCTTGCATCTTCCCTTGGCACTATTCTTCTTGTACAGATTCCGTACCTTGAATGGTTGTCGAATATTTCCACAGGTTTGACGCTTCTTTTGCTTCTAGCGTTCGCTATCGCCTTTAAAAAAGGGCGAGAACACGTAGAGTCTTTAGTTAAAAGTGCAGAGACAACAAAAAGAATACGGGAGATTGCTCAGGAACTCATTTCTTGGGCTTCGCAACGAACTAAGAAACCTATTCAAGTGATGTTGGCTGAAGGTGACTACGCAGACGCCCAGATAGTAAGTTCCATGTTCGGCACGATTATTGCAGAAATACAACCTAGAGATGTTCCCCCAGAGCAGAAAAGAAGCGACGAATATGTAAAGCCACCAGAATCTAAAGAATACAAACCTTACCTACCTAGTTTTGAGAAGTGGGAACCCTTATGGCTTACTCTGGTTTTAATGGCATTCATAAGTTCAATTGTCTTACTGAAAATTTCGATCCCCCTTCTTAATTGGATTTACATGATTTCCTATGGGTTAATAGGAGATATTGCTGCGATAATCGCTGCAATTGCTGTTGTTTCCTTACCCTTTATCCCAATAGAATTGCTGTTCAGAAAAAAGCATCTTCCTTCGTCCATTTTAATACTGGCATCAGCCCTTCTCATTTTTCTCGGAGTCCCTACTCTGGAGTGGCTTGGCTTTAGCGAAAAAATGGCTTGGACAACAGTGTTTGGTATGATGATAATAGTTTCGATAGTTCTCTTTATAGTCATTTTGTATTTGGCGTTTCCGTTTTTGAAGATAATCTCGAGAGGCGGAAAGATAGATCCGTCGGACATAGAAGGGATTCTCAGAAGACTTCCAGCCAGAGCTGTGCGAAGCGTGTTAAAACGAGACAGTGAACTTAAACAAAGATTCGATTTCTTAATAACACTGTACTGCAAAGGAGTTGCAGATCTGTCAGATGTACCAGAGCCCTTATTAGGGTGGATAGACCAAGATAGAAGAAGACATCCAGACACTAGGTTTTTTATATTGCGAGAGAATTCAGTCAGCCTAACATATATAGGTCAGACTGTAGCAAAAATGTTGCAGAAAAAGCTGAAGATTTCATAGATCGGGATTCACTCTTGCACAGGAAACCGAGTCTGTTGCTGTGTCACTACAGTCGCATGAATTTAATAGCATAGTGAGAGCGCCTTTTAATGAAAACATGGAGGACAATCTGATGAGAAAAATCGTAATAGTGTCTGTTCTTCTCGCCCTTACATTAGCGTTGTTTGCGACGCCTACGTACGCCATGACCTCAAGCTCTCAGATGTGGGGAAGGAACAGGTTCTTCTGGACTTACCTCAGTGGAAGGCTGTGGGTTTCCAGAGTAGACCCGAACGTAACGTACGGCCCGATAAAGACGTGGGCACAAGGTCTAATCATACTCCAAGTCAGCGGGAACAGCCAAGAAATCAGGTTCATACTCATCGTGGCGAACATCAAGAACGTCACAATGGCTCACATACATCTCGACGACGGCTCCCCAGTGGGTCCCATAGTCGTGTGGCTCTATCCGCGGATGCCTCCGCCCCAAGAAATCCCCGGCAGGTTCAGCGGAATCCTGGCAAGGGGAACGATCAGCAGCGATAACTTGGTGGGTCCGCTTCAAGGTCAGCCCCTAAGCAGCCTCGTTGAGAAGTTGATGGAAGGAAACGCCTACGTCGTCGTCCACACCACGCAGCACCC
>CAZPDY010000216.1:0-2932 GCA_964585455.1 uncultured Candidatus Bathyarchaeia archaeon
TGAAATGCCTCAAGGCGGCGCTGTCACAATCGCTGGTTTAGTGCCTCTCATCTGGTTTGCACTGCGACGAGGTTTGAGGCATGGAGTTTTCGCGGGCTTCGTATACGGTTTAATCCACGCGTTTCTTCCGGGAGCTTACATAATCCACCCTGTGCAGGGGTTTTTGGACTATCCGATTGCCTTTGCTGCGTTGGGTTTAGCTGGTGCATTCCGAAAGATTCCATTGATCGGCGTGGCGGTTGGCATCGTGGGAAGGTTTGTGAGTTCGTTCTTGGCGGGCATAATATTCTTTAGCACCTCGTTGATCTTCGAAGAAAACATCTACGCCTCTGCAGTGTACAACGGGACATACTTGATTCCAGAATTCGTCATCACCGCCGTCGTCATCTACATACTGCTCAAGAAAAAGCTGCTCAAAATCTACATGTAAAGCCTTTTCATTCTCCTTCTTTTTTCCTGAAAAAGCTTGGGCGATGTGAGAAATCATTATTCCCACTTCATAAGGCTTTTTTCTCTCAGACTCAGACTAGGACGTGGTAGCGTAGAGTATGAAGAGCTTCATGGCGGTTCTCTGCGTCCTTCTCGCATTCGTCTTGACTTGTGGTTCTGTTTATGCGTACTCTGAGACGTTTGAAGTGCAGGCGAGGGACAGCGCCACTAGAGAAGTTAGCCTGAACGCAGGAGACGTGCTTTCTGGGCGTGTAAGCCTCGTGGGCAACGCGATTAACTTCTCAGTCACAGACCCCGACGGCAGAGTCATCCTTGCTCAACCCCTCTTGGATGTGACAAACTTCCAATTTACCGCTCTAAAAACTGGGTTTCACTACTTCCACTTCTCGAACGAGTTCTCCGACGAGATAAAATACGTGACTCTCAACTACAACGCGCAGCATTATGTTTTCGGGTATCCACAAGAATACGTCATCCTCTTCGTCATAGTGGGCTTTGCCCTCATCGGCATCGTCGTGTACGTCGCGATGTCCCCGAAGCCCTAGACGGTCTAGGGAGAGGCGCAAAAGGTTAAAGAGGAAAACACGTTGTTCATTTTCGTTGAAGGCTCGGTGAAATGGAAGGGAATCAGAAGCGCTTAGACGAGGCTGAAGGATACAGCGAAGTGTGGGAAATAGTGAAAGACACCGTGAAATCGGTCTTGAACAAGCAACGCAAGGGAATGATGCTCTTCCTCGACGACATGCCCCTCAGACTCGGCGCTTACCATCCCTTGGGAACGAACAACATAGTCTTGAACCGAGCCCTCGTCCAAATAGTCGAAGCCACCACAAAATCTCGCAAACTACTGAATGCCTTCGTCTACACGCTGCTCCTCCACGAATACCTCCACGCCATAGGGTACCTCCGAGAAGCAGACGTACGCCCCCTCGTCTACGAAGTTTCGAAGGAATCCTTCGGAGAAGAACACATCGCCACCCAACTGGCGAGGCAAGGTCCATGGTCTATTCTGCAGGGACTTCCGCTCGATGCTTTGGCGGCGCCGAAGCGCGTGATAGAGATTGTGAAGGATTTCGAGAGAGATAATCAGAGATACATAGTTTAGCCTCCAAGTTTCGAGCCTATCCCCGCCTACGCAGTGGCATAACAGCCCTGCATACCCAAAATCTTAAGAACAGACCAGACAATGAAATGTCTTAGGAGCTTGGAGAGAATAGAGTTGGTTTACTGCACCAAATGCGGAACAAAAAACGAAGACGACGCAACAGAATGCGTTAAATGCGGTGCAACACTGCAGGCGTCTCGTCCCGAAAGAAAATACCGCTCAGACGACAACTGCTTTGGACCTCGCGAAGGCCGCCGTGTAGAAGACGAGTGCTTCGGGCTTCCCCACGGAGGCGCCATAGTTGGCATAATCTTCGGAATTATACTAGTCTTCATTGGGCTGGCGATTTTCTCTGGACTGAGAGTATGGGATTACATTGGACCGCTCTTCATAGTCATCGTCGGCATACTGATAATCGTCGGCGCCCTCTACGCGATGAGACGTAGGTACTAGCCACCACTTTTTCTACTGTTATAGAATCCGCATTCTTCTACACCACAAGCAGTGCAGATTCTGTCGTGGTCTAGCTGAGAAAGGAGTATCCTCGTGTAGAGCCAGAAGATGTTCAGAGCAACGATGTACACGCTCACGACGGTGCTCTGAACTAGGGCGTCTACTCCTGCAAGGAGCAAAAAAACGCCGAACACGAAGAAGATGTTCACGGCGACATGGACTGAGCTTCTGCCCCAGTTGAACATGTGGTATTGAAGTAGCCCGCAGGAAACTCCCACGAAACCAACCCAAAAAACCAAAACAGGATTCCCCAACGGCAAATGGAGAAAGAAATACCATGCAACTCCAAAGAGGGAAAGGACAGCGCCTAAGATTAGCCCTAAGCACCCAGCACACAATACCCTGCCGCCCACTCGAACGACGTGGGCACTGAAGTTTCCGCAATCGGGATGATGTCCACGGAAACCCGACACCTCCTTCGATAGTTCAGCCGATTCTTGAGTAGACCTTTTTTGTTCTGCGGTTCTAAAATGTGCTATGCCCGAGCATCTTGAAGGAAAGATGCCCGCAAGAATCCCGAGAACGCATAAGATGCTGAAGGCTGCTCCTACTACGGGTCTTCGTATATAAGCATCATCTTGCATCTCTGGCGGCGCTGTTGCAAGGGCAGCTACGAGAACTAGTCCAAGGAAGGAAAATGTGAGAAAAACTATGGAAACAATGCGGCGGGACGTCCTCAAACCAAATCCCTTAACGCTTTCAGAAGACCCTGGCTTGCGAGGTATCTGTAGGTTTTCCTCTTCAGCTTATTCGGCGAGAAGAGTCCCTTAAACCGTCTGCCCATAGAACCGTAGAAGCTGCGGTAGCAGTTGTATAGTTCTTCCTGCACTTCTCGTTTGGACAGGGTTTCGGTGGGCATTATTG
>CAZPDY010000217.1:0-2910 GCA_964585455.1 uncultured Candidatus Bathyarchaeia archaeon
GTATACGGAAACCTAACATACAACAGCTCACCAGTCCAAGACTGGCCCGTAGCCTTAGAAATCCAAGACCCCGTCGGAACCCCAGTCGTGACAAGAACCCTACAAACAGACACCAACGACGCATACAACCTAACCTTCGAACTACCCCCCACCGCAAAGCTGGGAACATACACAGCGTACGTCACGTCAAGCTACAAGGGAGAAACAGCCACAAATAACACAACCTTCCAACTCAACCCACTGCGAGACGTAGCAGTAACAAGCGTAACGCCATCCAAAATCGTGGTTGGACAGGGCTATTCTCTATCAATCAACGTGACCATCGAAAATCAAGGCGAAATCACCGAAACCTTCAACGCCACAGCCTACGCCAACACAACCAAAATAGAAACAAGAGAGATCAATCTTGCAGGCGGAAACTCCACAGCAGTCACCTTCACATGGGATACTAGTGGCTTTGCCAAAGGCAACTTCACCATAGGCGCCTTGGCAGGTACAGTCCCAGACGAAGCAGAAACAAGCGACAACACCCTAGACGACGGATTGATACTAATAACCATTCCTGGCGACGTAGACGCCGACTTCGACGTAGACCTCTACGATGCAGTTAAACTGCTCGTACGTTACGGAGCCAGAAAAGGCGAACCAAACTACGACCCGAACTGCGACATCGACGACGATGACCGAGTATTCCTCTACGACGCAGTCATACTCCTCATCCACTACGGACAAAAATATCCCTAACCCCCTCTTTTTTTATATAAAAGCGAAAGAGCCTCGGGCGGGCTTCGATCCCGCGACCGACGGTTTACGAAACCGTTGCTCTACCAGACTGAGCCACCGAGGCACAAAACCTCTTATCAGAAAAGAACATCTACTAGGAAATTTAGAGCTTTCGGAGCTATCTCTTCTTTTCTCGTTTCTCCTCTGTCAAGTACAACACTAGTGCTATAATAATGAAGACAACCCCCGTAAGCTCGAAAATCAAGAAGAGCTCAAGAGACCACTCAAATCCCAGCAACATTTGAAGGATCGGACTAACAACTAATGTTCCCCCAGCTCCACCAAAACCGCCAACTAGCCTAGAACGTAAACTCCTACTCCCAAGCATAGTCTATTCCCCAGATCTTATAATGTGGTTCCTTATGTAAGGATTTTCGTATGACTTGTTCGCTCATGGTTAGCAGGGGGCTATTCTATGGTCCTTTCGTAGGCGAAGTCTCTCTTAGCAACCTTAAAGCCCACTTTTTCGTACAGCTTAATCGCTTTCGTCACGTTCCAGTCGTCCACACCCAACATAACCTTATCCATCCCCATATCCTTCAACCTACCCATCCCATGTAGCATCAGCCCTGTACCTATCCCCGTCCTTCTGTGAGGCTTCAGTACGCCGATGTCCAAGATCCAGCCACACTTCGCATTCCTCTCAACATTGTATTTCTCGTCTATGCCTAAGCCTATGTAGCCCGCATGCTTCTCGCCCAACATCGCGAAGAACCACTCTTGCACATTGAAGAAGGGGTCTTCCCGCACAAAATAGATAGTTCGGTCAACAGGACTTGGTCTCCAGTTGAAATGCTCCTTGAAGCATTCGTTGTCAAGCCAATTAACCATCTTCAGATCCTCATCCAAATCCTTTCGCACTGGCTTTATCGTCACTTCCAAGTTTTCCCCGACACCAGACGGGACCCCAGAAGTCATGTCTTTCACCATCAGGCTGAACACGCGAACCAGCTTAAACCCCAAGCTCTCCCAGAGGCGAATAACCTCTCCACGATCATCGTCAGCTCCACTCTGAACGACCTTCATTCCCCGCCTCTTAAACTCCTCCAAAGCCGTCTCGGCAAGCCTCTCCTCCAACCCCTGACCACGATGCGACGGAATAACTCCGAAAGACCTCACGAAACCCTTCTTCTCCTCCCTAAGCCTGTCAACATAGGCATGAACCATTCCCACAGGCTCGTTACCTACTTCGGCGATGAACCTTCCCTCAGGCTCAAAATCAGGCGACTTCTCAGTAGCCCGCAACTCGTCCACCGCCATAGACCTCCAGTCCCAACGCTCACCATAAACCGCATTCCATACACTAACCCAAGCGGCCTCGTCTCTTCCCTGAACAAAGCGCCTAATCTTGAACAACTTGCATCCTCCCCCAAATTTCCCAAAGCACAACAACATTCATGAATTTAACCATTTCTCCTTCAAAAAGAGGCGAAAACGGGCTAATGTTTGCTAATATTTAAGCCAAACCGCAACAATTCCTACTGGAAGGCCACTAGCTTGAGTACAGCAGAAAAACTCGGAGAAAGAAAAATAATCGAAACCATCTGGAAACACCTAGACAAAGCCCCAGATATAGCAGTACCCTTCGGCGATGACATCTCAGCCATCCAAACCCAAGACGACAACCTCGCAATTCTTAAAACAGACATGCTCGTGGGCAAAACAGACTGCCCACCCCAAATGAGCCACTGGCAAGCCGCCCGAAAAGCCATAGTCATGAACGTCAGCGACCTCGCCGCAAAAGGCGTAAAACCCCTCGGACTCGTCGTCTCGCTAGGCATCCCGCCAAACCTAACGAAGGAAGAGATAGAGCAGATTGCGAAAGGCTTGAACGCAGGCGCAAGAGAGTACGACACTTATGTGTTGGGGGGAGACACGAGCGAAACAGAAGACCTCATAATCAGCGTCGCCCTCCTCGGCTCAGCCAAAAAAGCGAGGCTCATGCTTCGCAGCGGCGCACGCCCAAGAGACATAGTAGCAACAACAGGCTCATTCGGCACAACAGCATCGGGCTTAAAAATACTGACGGAAAACCTCAAAGCCCCACCAAAACTCAACAAAAGACTCATCGACGCCGTCTTAATGCCCCACGCTAGGCTCAAAGAGGGACTAGTCTTGGCAAAGACG
>CAZPDY010000218.1:0-2906 GCA_964585455.1 uncultured Candidatus Bathyarchaeia archaeon
CTCCATAAGAGCTGCTTTCATCGCGTTTGCGGGTGCAATCGAAATTTTCCGTGCGATTCCACCTTTTTCTGCCTGCCACAAGTTGCCAGGAGCGTGAACAGAGAGTGTGGGTGTGCCGCTTTTGCTGCTGTGGCGAGAAATGTAGATTACGAGTTGGGGAGTGAAGTGGTCTGTTATGGCTTGGTAGTAGATTGCTTCTTCGTCGATTGTCACGAGCTTGACCTCGTTACCGCCTATTACTTTGTGATAAACCATGGTGGTTTGGAACTTCTCCGTAGATTCCTCAAAATCGTAGTGGGCTATTAGCTGTTGGCGGATGTTCATGCTCGCAACGTCTTTCGTGGAAGCCACTATGAGAATCATCGACTGCGCTCCATTACCCATTTTTGAGGCTTCCAATCGGGTTTAAGGGTTTCCATAAAACTTATATCGACTGAGTCTGGCTTGTTGAGAAGACTGGGAGACGCAACCTATGAAGCACCTGATCAATTTTAAAGATTGGACACCCAACGACGTTGACTTCCTCATCGACAAAGGAATCGAAGTCAAGAGAGAACCCGCAAAACACCGAACCACCCTACAAGACAAGTCCCTAGCCATGATTTTCCAAAAAACATCCACCCGAACACGCGTCTCCTTCGAAGTGGCTATGACTCAACTCGGCGGTCACGCCATATACATGGACTGGCTCACAACCCAACTCAAACTAGCCGACATAGCTGACGAGGTCAAGTATCTCTCACGCAACGTCGACTGTATCATGGCAAGGCTGAAGAAAAACGTTGATTTGATGCGGATGGCTTCAGCGTCTAGGGTGCCAGTTATCAACGGCTGCGACGACAAGTATCACCCATGCCAAGCAATCGCCGACCTCATGACGGTGAAGGAACATAAGGGCAAACTGAAGGGGTTAAAGCTGGTTTACGTGGGCGTCCACAACAATGTTTGCAACTCGCTAATCGAAGCATGCACCATGGCGGGCATGCAGATAACAACCGTGACTCCGATTGTCCACGAACCCGCACAAGACGAAGAGCTGCTTGAAAAGGCGAAGAAGACAGGACTACACCAAACAACATTAGACGTTAAGAAAGCTGTGAAGGATGCGGACGTGGTCTACACGGACACGTGGGTTGACATGGAACTCTTCCTCGACCCCCAGTTCAAAGAAGAAAAAGAAAAACGCGTTAAGCTGATGATGCCCTACCAAATCAACAGCAAGCTGATGGCGGGCAGCGAGGCGTTAATCATGCACGACATGCCCATCCACCGAGGCTACGAAATCAGCGCAGACGTGATAGAGGCTCCCAACAGCGTAATCTTCGACCAAGCCGAGAACAGGCTGCACAGTGAGAAGGCTATACTGCTAAAACTCCTCAACAAGATCTGACAACGAAAGGCTAGATTTGTAGGCTACTCTCAGCTTAGCCTAGCCGTGTTATTCCTTTCAAGGTTCTACCTCCGATTCTATCTCTGAATCAACGATACGAATTCTCAGTATAGACTTCATAAACCATTTATCCTGAGCCCTGTTGTTTATTTGTAACGAATTGTAAATGGAAGACTCAGAATGATTGAAGAAGAGAAGAGAAGAAAGCATCGAGTAACCTTAGCTCTGGTCATACTCCAAAGCCTGTTAATCGGCGTCATCATCGGAGCGGTCGTTGGAGTCCAGCTTTTCACCATCTCAACTCTAAAGCTAGGATATTGGGGAGGAGACGTGAAATCCACGGATATAGTCATACTTTCCGTTAGCCACCAGATTCGTGGAGACGACAGAGTCACAACCGCCATCAGACTGCGGAATGACGCAGCGGAGGTCATTTCCTGCAACTGCACGCTGTATTACACTTCAGTCGGCGGCGGGGACCTAGCTACCTACTCCTTCAACATCACTATAAACGCAGGAGATACGTACAATCGAATGTTCTCGGTCGAACCCATAGACGTTGGTCAGTGGGCTAGCACCGATGTAAGCATCTATGAATACTAACATAGCATTCGGCAACGTTGCCTCTTCTATTTTAGCATCATCTGAGAGAACTGCTCTGGCTTGAAAGGCTGCAAATCCTCGTACGCTTGACCCACGCCTATGAACAGGATGGGCTTGCCAGTTACGTACGTTACGCTCAGGGCTGAGCCACCCTTCACGTCAGCGTCCACCTTCGTCAAGATTGTTCCATCTATGCCCACGCTCGTGTTGAATTCCTCAGCCTGCATGACCGCATCATTTCCCGTCAAAGCGTCAACCACGAGCAACGTCAAATCCGGGTTAACAACGTGCTTGACCTTCGCTAACTCGTTCATCAGGTTCTTGTCGGTTTGAATGCGCCCCGCAGTGTCTATTAGCACCACGTTCACGCCGTGAGCTTGAGCATGTTTAATGGCGTCAAAAGCTACGGCGGCGGGATCAGCCCCATAACTGTGCTTGATTATTCGCACGCCGAGGCGTTTTGCGTGTTCTTCCAACTGTTCAATAGAGCCAGCTCGGTAGGTGTCACTGCCCGCCAAGACAACGGTGTAGCTGCTTTTCATTAACAGTTTAGCAACTTTGGCGATGCTCGTCGTCTTCCCCGTGCCGTTGATTCCAACGAACGCGACAACTAGGGGTACTCCTTCTTTCCGTTTCTTTTCAGCCAAATTAAACATGTCTATCTTTTCGCCCTTGTTCAAAATTTCCATCAAGACTTCTTGTAGATTCTTCTTCACGACTTCTTTGCGGTCTTCTAAACGCTTTACCTCAACGCCGTTTAGCCTTTTCTCCATCTCGTCGCATATGCGTTCTGCCACTGGAAAGGCTACGTCGTTCTCGACGAGGTTGAGCTTAAAATCAGAGAGAATGGGCTGCAGTTGCTCTGCTTTCAGCTCGGTCGTGGTGATTTTGTTAACTAGGCCGCTTAGTCCTG
>CAZPDY010000219.1:0-2898 GCA_964585455.1 uncultured Candidatus Bathyarchaeia archaeon
GCTGCTTTGGACATGTTTTTTGAATTGATACTTGTGTTGTTTTAGGGCTTGCTTGTCGCTGGGGTTGATGTTTGAGAGAAAAGCGTACTGGTTGCCGTTGTGTCTCTGAGCCAGCAGCATGCCCAGCAGGGCTCGGTAGTATCCTCGGTTCCACTCGGTTCTGGGGATTCTTTCTTTTATGCGCTGCAGCTCCCGTTGAGCCTCGGTGAATTGGCGGTTGTTGATGAGTTGGAAGTATCTGGTTATGAGGGCTTTTGGTATGGTCATGGTTTATCGTCCTCGGCGTTCGTCTTCGTCTGTTTCTTCTACGCCGTTCTGGGTGATTTTGAAGACTCCTTCGCCGTCGGGGAGGTAGGGGCTGCTGACGAGGCGGGCTATGCGTGCGGGTCCTCGGGCGGATTTTCGTAGGTAAACTCGTGTGTGGCTGGTGTGTCCGACGATGTGTCCGCCGATTGGGTGGACGGCGTCGCCGAAGAACACGTCGGGCTTAGCCATGACTTGGTTGGTGACTACGGCTACGGCGTTGAAGGCGCGTGCGAGGCGGATGAGTTTGTGCATGTGTTTGTTGAGTTTTTGTTGGCGGAGGGCGAGGGTTTCTCTGCCTACGTACTCGCTGCGGAAGTGGGCGGTTAGGCTGTCGACTATGATGAGGCGGATGTTGTTTTCTTTTATTATTTCGTCGGCGTTTTCGAGGAGGAAGATTTGGTGGTCGCTGGTGAAGGCGTCGGCTACGATGACGTTTCTGGCTACTTGCTGCGGGTCTAAGCCTAGGTGTTGTGCCATGGAGACGAGGCGTTCGGTGCGGAACGTGTTCTCAGTGTCTACGTAGAGGGCGCCACCAGCTAGTCCGCCTCGTTCTTGTGGAAGTTGGACGTTAACGCATAGTTGGTGGCAGACTTGGCTCTTACCGCTGCCGTATTCGCCGTAGAATTCGGTGATGGTTTGGGTTTCGAGGCCGCCGCCTAGTAGTTCGTCGAGGATTTTGCTGTTCGTGGTGAGGCGGTGGACGTTTTGGCGTTGTTTGAGCAGCTCATCAGCTCGTATGAAGGAGATGCTGGTGGCGTTGCGGGCGAGGCGGATGATGTCGAGGGCTTTTTTTTCGCTGATGCCTGCGGGTTCGAGTTCGCGAGCGGTGGCGGTGGCGAGGGATTCGACGGTGTGGAAGCCCATTTCTTTCAGTTTTTGGCTGGTGGCTGGTCCGACGCCTGGAAGGTCTTCTAAGCATTCATACTGCTTCTTTGGCATGGAGGAGTTGGTGAGGGGTTCAGTTTCGTCTTCTTCTGTAACTGTCATTCTAAGAGACTATCCTGATGGGCACTCGGAATATGGGAACAATTTGAATGTCGACATATTTAAGTTGCACGAAGAGAAGTGGCTATTTTTCTGGGAGACCCAACCGAAACTGTTCGCTACACTATGTCTCTCAGCCAAATCTTGTACTTACCCAGCTTCCCACCATAATTACCCGCAGAAACAACGCGAACCCCCTCAACACTCCGCACCGCTTCGATGCCAGCTTTCATCGCCGCCCTCGCCGCATCCAACGAAACGCCGTTAATCACGATTTCAGGAATAAAGCGAACGCCTTCAGGAACCTTGGATGCCCTGCCGAGCTTTTTCTTCAACGAGGGACAGTAGGGATGATTGGTCGTAGGACCTATCTTCGGAAACTTGGTCTCCGGCTTCGAGCCAGCTGAGCAGATGCCGAAAGGTGTGACTGCCCCTTCAACTCTGCCGATTGCATCCAGAGCCCTTCTCCCAGCAGCCATGACTGCTTCTCTAGTCTCGCACATGTACCAGAAGTTAGCACCCATAACGCCCTTCGCATAGCCCAGATGCCTCTCTATGACGAAGTCGGGCACCATGAGGGGAACGACGATGACGTTCCTGCCGTAGCGTTTTTCTTCCCACTCAAAACCATCTCCACAATGCCCGACTCTTTCCATCATGTCCAGCTTTCCTATTGGACTTAATGAGGCGTCGAAGAGGGCTGTGAAGGGCTTCACGAGAACATCCTGCCTAATTCGGTAGGACAGTTCAGCTTCAAGCTTTTCCAACGAGCTCTGCAGAGGCTTCTTTTCATCGATGCCTCCCCAAGACTGCAAGACTGCTCCTCGGCGACCATCAGGTGTTTCCTTGGTGCTTAGCCACTTTTCAATTCCACCCTCAACCCTGCCGATGACTATCGAGGGCGTCGCCGTCGCGTCTCCTGCAGCACTTCGCAAGACCTCTTCATCGTCAGCGGTGACTATTACTCTGCAGTAGATTCCCTCAAAAGCCTCCGCATACGTGTCTTCAACTTCCACCTTCATACTCTACACCTCTAGAAAAGACAGCAAATAAGCTTGAGCGCAACTCACCCCAACCCTCCCACCTGTTCTCCCCTCACGAGCTTCCTGAAGGCACTGCTCTCGGAGGCGAGCTTCTTAGCGTTCTCCTCTGTGATTCTGGCGACTTTGGGCAACCCTTCCGTGAAGGTTCCTCGAAGTCTTTCCAACAGCAATGAGTTCACACAGTCTTTCAAGCTTGTGTATCCCCAATTGTCTACCAGACTGTAAAGGGATTCTTTGCCAAGCCTGTTGAAGACATAAGCAATGACTGCGACTACTATGGCATTCATCGAGAGGACCGCGATTTCGGCTTCGCGAACGGCGTAAGCGTTGCCATTGAAAGAAACCGTGACTCCGCCTTCTTCTCTGACCAGTCTGAGACATTCTACGTCTGTGATGCTGTCGCCAACATAAACCAAATTACTCAGTCTACTTCCAGCGGCGTCAACTATCTTCTTCGCCGCCTCTGCTTTCTCAACCCCTCCCACAGGATTGACCGCCCTCAACATGGCACCCGACTCTCCCTGCATGATTTCCCGCCAAAAAATCTCGTCCAACCGCTCAACCG
>CAZPDY010000220.1:0-2891 GCA_964585455.1 uncultured Candidatus Bathyarchaeia archaeon
CCGTCTGCTTTCTTTATGTAGCCTCCTGTGGGTCCAGAGGCTGAAGTTAATCTTTCTAGGTCTAGCATGGTGATGACGTCTTTGTAGACGCCGTATCCGTAGACCTTGAGCATGTTTGCGTCGTAGAGCTCGTAGCCCGTAGCCATAATCACTGCGCCCACCTTCAAGTCGATGGTCTTTCCCTTGTCTTCCAAGTTTATGGCTTTGGCTGGGCAGAGTTGCTCGCATTTTAAGCATTTTGTGCAAGCTTCGAAGTCGATTGTGTAGGCTGAGGGCACTGCCTGCGGAAAATCTATGTACGCCGCCTTCCTCTGGGACAAGCCCTCGTTAAACTTGTCTGACGTCGTGACTGGGCAGACTTTGGCGCATACACCGCAGCTTCTGCACTTCTCGGTGTCCACGCCTCGGGGTTTCATGAAAACCTTCACGTCGTAGTTTCCTGGGCGTCCGCTGATTTCTTCCACCTCGGCGTAAGTCAGCAGGCGCACGTTCGGGTTTCTTCCCACCTCTGCCATTCTCGGTGTGAGTATGCATTGGGCGCAGTCCAAGGTTGGGAAGACTTTGGTCAGCTTCGCCATGTTGCCCCCTACGCTCGGGTTTCTCTCAACCATGTGAACCTTGTAGCCCAGATAGCCGAGTTCTAAGGCTGCTGTGATGCCGGCTATCCCTCCACCCACGATTAGAATTTCCCGTGAACTCTTCTCGCTGATGCTCTCTAGGGGTTCAAGCTGCATGCTTCGCTCATAGCCGCCCCTTATCAGGCTGATAGCCTTCTTCGTCGCAGCCTCAGAGGGCTTTGGACCGTGAACCCAAGAGGCTTGTTCTCGGATGTTCACGAATTCGAGCATGTAGGGATTCAGCCCCGCGCGCTCTAGGACGCTTTGGAATGTTGGGAGGTGCATTCTCGGGGTGCAGCTGGCGACTACGACGCGGTCTAAGTTTCTCTTCTTTATAGCATCGACTATAATTTCTTGGGAAGGTCTAGAACAGAGGTATTTCTGGTACTTCGCATCGACGACTCCCTCCCAGTTTTTAACTACTTCTAAAACGGCTTTTACGTCCACGACGTCGCCTATGTTCCCACCGCACTCGCAGACGTAAATCCCAATCTTCGGCGGCTCTTTACTCATTGTTTTCTTCTCTCGCTTCCGTGAGGGAGAGAAATTGATACATAGGAAAACGCTTAAAAAACCTTGTGCTTCATCTTATCCAAACGAGACGTGAAAAATGAACGTGCAAGAACTCGCCCAAAAACACAAGCTGCTCGAATGTATTCATTGCGGAATATGCACTGGAAGTTGTCCCGTGGCAAGGAAAGCCAACTTGAACGTCCGTAGGTACATGCGAGAAGTCTCAGTGGGCGGCAAACTAACCATACACCCCCAGGACGAGCTGTGGAGCTGCACAACCTGCGCTACTTGTGGACTCCGCTGTCCCAAGGAGATAAACCCCTACGACTTCTTAATCGACATCCGAAGCCTCGCCGTTGAAGAAGGACAAATCGCCACAACCATCCGAGACGCCCTCGAAAGCATCTACAAAAACGGCAACCCTTGGGGAAGAATAAGGAACAAACGGTCAGAATGGGCACAGGGCTTAAACATAAAACACGTATCCCAAGAAACCGAGCTCCTCTACTACGTGGGCTGCACGCCAGCCTACGACCCACGAGTCCAAAACGTCACCAAAAGCCTAGCACAATGCCTCCAAAAAGCCGGAGTCAACTTCGGAACGCTGGGAGACGAAGAAAACTGCTGCGGGAACGAAGTTTATGGCATGGGCGAGAAAGGGCTGTTCGACTTTCTGGTCGAAGAAAACGTCAAACTCTTCAACAAGTACGCAGCAAAGCAGATAGTCACCAGCTGCCCCCACTCATACCATTCCTTCAAGAACCGATACGGACAGACGAGCTTCGGGGTTCTGCACCACACTCAACTCCTCGCAGACCTAATCAGCAAGGGCAAGCTTACCCTCTCGAAGGAGATGAACAAGACAATCATCTACCACGACCCTTGCTTCTTGGGGAAACAGAACGGTGTGTACGAAGAACCCAGAAAAGTCATCGAGAGCATCGGAGGCGTTAAGCTCGTGGAATTCGAGCGTTCCAAGGAACGGAGCCTCTGCTGTGAAGGCGGTGGAGGGAGGATGTGGGTTGACATTCCGGGAGAGCGTCTCGCAGAAGTCCGAGTCAAAGACGCAGCTGAAGCGGGTGCTGAAATCTTAGCTGTCGCTTGTCCATTCTGCCTCTTAACCTTCGAAGACGCTGTCAAGACGACGGGCTTGGAGGGAAGGCTTCAGGTCTTAGACGTTGCTGAACTCGTTTGGCAGGCTATTTGATTCTCATTTTTAAACTGGAATCCCCGTTTTCTCCATGAGGATTTTTGGAAAAATATAAACGCTAGTCTGCAGATTTAGATGCTTCTCTCAAGGGCAATGTTGGTGAGCTTGTTGGAAACACTATCCCACGACATAGTTATAGTGGGCGCGGGCATAGCTGGCTTGAGAGCCGCGATAGCTGCCGCCCAATTAAACAGCAAATTGGACATATCCGTAGTTTCGAAGGTTTACCCAGTGCGCTCGCACTCGGTATGCGCCCAAGGAGGAACTGCCGCCGTGCTGAAAGAAGGCGACTCATTCGACTTGCACGCTGCGGACACGGTGAAAGGGGCGGATTACCTCGCAGACCAAGACATCGTAGAATTTTTCGTCAGGAGAGCTCCTGAAGAGATAATCGCGTTAGACCATTGGGGACTACCTTGGAGTAGAACCGAAGACGGAAAAATAAACCAGCGTCCCTTTGGTGGTCACACTTTTCCCAGAGCGTGTTTTGCTGCTGACATGACTGGTTTTCACGAGATGCACACGCTGGACGGGAAGGCTAAGACGTATGA
>CAZPDY010000221.1:0-2883 GCA_964585455.1 uncultured Candidatus Bathyarchaeia archaeon
GGACTACGATATTGAGGTGGTGGCTGGCGAGACGCTAGAGGACTATCTGAGGGAATGCCTAGTCGACGAGCAGAAGCGTTTCAACAATCTGAAGAGAATCGACCTTGCCAAATAAAAGGGAAGAAACTATTCGATCCTCATGTGTGTAGTCTGCATGTAGCGACGCTCGATTAGCTTCTTGACGATTCTTCTTTTTGGGGCTTGAGAGAGACGAAATGGGTTTTGCTTCTACGATTTTCCCCGTCTTTAGGTGTGTAAGGTTTTGTAACATACAAATTCTCTTATCCCACGCAACCATGAGTAGAAACGATACTCTAAGGGTGGATTATCGATGGTAGAGAAAAAAGACGATAAGCCGCAAGAGAGCCAGAACGAAGATGCTAAGCCTGAGCAGTTGCCTCAAGATGACACATACTTTTCATACACACGTCAACTCCAAAACGAAGAAGGAGAAGAAAGCACGGAAATAGACGAGAAACGTGGGGAAATCGAGAACAAGTTTAACGATTTTCTGAAAGCCATAAGCGAGGAAAGCCTGCAACTGAGCGAATTCTTGATAGAGGAGAGAAAGCTAACGAATGACCTGTGTGGTCTTCTAACCCAGATTCTTAGGCGTTTGAGAATCTCCTTCAACATCTCGCCAGAACACATGACAAGCCTCGGAAAAGCCAGGCAGGTCAAACTGAACATGGAAGGACACTTGATAATAATCAGAGACGGCGATAAAGTCGACTCCAGACTCTTGCAGGACTACCCCCCAGATGTAATCCTAACAGTCATGTGGATCATCATACCCGAACTTGAAAAGGCAATTAAGGCTTACCGGACGAAGATAAGCAAGAGAGTCAACCTTCTAGAAAAGATTAAGCGTGAATTGAAAAGCATACAAAAAGCGTTTTCACCAGACGAGAAAGAGAACCTCGAGCAAGTTCAAGATGAGGGAATAAAGAGACCATTGATAGCGAGCGAAGACTAGGACGTTAACCGTAGAAACCGTGGTGGAAAAGTTGGTAAACGTAGTCACTGAGATACGCAGTTTCTATTCAATCAAAGAGATAAACGAGGCTCTGGAGGAAGAGATAGAGGAATACAAGTCCGTAGCAGATGAGTACAGCCAATGGCTAGGCTCCTTTCTCCGAGGCTCAGAAGCCTCAAAAGAAAACGAAGAATGGACCAAAAAAATGGCAACGTTGCAGAAGGCGAAGCCAAAAGGAAAAACTAAAACGACAAAGAAAGAAGGCAAGACCGGAAAAACACAACAATCGACAGACTGGATTCAGTTCAAGGAAATCATGCTCAGCGCATCCGAACAAGGTGAAGCCGAAATTCTCTTCGAGGCTATAGAAGAAATAAACCAAAAAATACAACGACTGGAAAAAGTTAGGGACTCTGTGGTGCAACTGGAAAAATCTGGACTCGGCAAAGACATAACATACATAACCTACATTTGCGATGGAGTACCCGAGAAAATCGTTCTCCGTCACAAGGAAGACCGAGAATTCGCGAAGAAATTCCAGTACATCGCTGATTTTTCCGTCCTAAACGTCACGTAGACTAAGCAGTGGCGCTGTATTGGATGAAGATCTTCGTGAATTTCTTCATCAAGTCGTAAGGAGTATCCACGACACAGTTAAAACGAAAATAGTTCTTTACCGCTCTGCTCTTGACGCCTATACCGATGACTCCGACGCCCGAGCGTTCAGCTTTTCTCACGTTTTCAACGAGTTTCTGTTCGATGTCTTTGTACCCAGACGGAAAGAAGTCGGACACAACAATTAGTACTCTAGCCTGTTCATTGCGTCTTCTCAGCATGTTCGTCGCCACGAGTATCCCGTCGGGCAAGTAGGTCATTCCGCTGTGTTTAAGCCCGCCGATTCTTGCCTGTGAGAGGGCTGTGTAGTTTTCCGTAAAGTCCTTGATTATGTAGAACTTGTTGTTAAACGCGAACATTCCCCAAGCACGTTGGTCGGTGATGACGTTTTTTGCCACGTTTCCTAGGCAGAGGGCAACGCCTTGCACCGTTCCTAACGCTAAGTTCAGGCTGTGGCTTGCATCCACCAGCACCGACCAAGCCTGTTCGCTTGCCTGCAGCTCTTCCCTCACGAAAATGTCGGTGCGGCGGCTTTTGCTAGCAACCACCTGAATGGCTTCCTGCAAGTCCAGAAGCCCGCTCTCATGCTTAAAATCTTCACCAGTAACATTCCTAAGAAGGCGGAGTTTCTCCATTATCCGTCTTATCTGTCCCCCAAAAAGATTTTTTTTGCGTAGATATTCAGCATAATCCTCGAGAGGAAATTCGATTGAACGAAAATTCGTGTTCTGTAAGAGAGGCTTGTAGCTTTCCAAAATCTTCTTCTGCTTGCTCTCTTTTGCCTCCCAAGCAGAGAAGACTTGGTATATTTCGCTGTCGAGCTCGCTTTCCCCCTGATCTGTTTTCACGTTTTCTATACCAAGCACGCTCGAAACACTTTGCAGAGCATCGTTGACTCTTTCTTCGGTGGGTAAGATGCTATCAAAAAGAATTGGATTCTTTCCATAGCTCTCCGTATGCAGCAAGAAGGGCACTTCAGCGATTTCACCGGTTTTTTGGAGTATGTTGAAGATTTTTGTCGCTGACCTCAACCTAGAATCAACGAGCGATGCTGAGATCGGGATGGATGAATTCTCTTCTCCGTGAAGTTTCTGGGACGCCACGTTTTCAACTTCTCTCGCAAGAAAAACCACGGTGTAGACATCATCCAACAATTCCTTCGACATCTTGCTTTTTATCATTCCCACATGGTATTGCAGGAGCGAGGAAACCATGGTTAAAAGCGCCTTGTTGGAGGCTTGGCTCCATGACCGCATCCTCAAATGGGAAACAGCGTTTGCGAAGGCTATGTC
>CAZPDY010000222.1:0-2865 GCA_964585455.1 uncultured Candidatus Bathyarchaeia archaeon
GGTCTAGTCAAGGCACAGAGAACGTCAGAGCACTTAATCTTTAAGTGAAGCAAACCCCTCACTATCACGAGGTGAACCAAAATGCTATTCGTAACCCTCCTTTCCCCAAGAGGAAAAGGCGCCGACGCAGTAAAACACCTCAAAACCCTCAAACCACCTCAAGGCATAACCGTACGCGAAATCTTCTTCACCTTCGGAAGATACGACGGTATCATCATATTCGAAGCCCCAAATGAATCCGCGGCCATGAACTTCGTCATGCAGACAGGCTTCAACACGAACTACACGATGGAAACCCTCGTAGCCGTCCCAGCCAACAAAATCTAAAAGCCTCTCCTCTTTTTCTCCGGTCTAAAAAATAAACAAACAAAGGGCAAAAACAACGATCAACAGAGCGGCGACCACTTTTCTCTTCCGAGAAAGCCTCGAAACATCGTCCAAGGGTCCCGGATGCTTGTACATGGAGAGGAAGAGGACGAAAGCCAACATAAGCAACTGCCCCGTCAAGAGAAGAACCAGAATCGAAAACAACGTGAAAACTGTGCGGGCGGAATCGCGATTTATGATACTCCTTATAGTGTGACCACCGTCCAGCATGCCCGTGGGCAACAGGTTAAGCAGGGTGACGAACATCCCTATCCAACCAGCAAAAGCGACGGGATGCAGGTAAACGACGAAGCTACCAGGACCCGGCGTCTTCACTATGAACTCCATGAGAACCAAGAAAAGCGGTGAGATAGGAAGCCCAGTCAAGGGCCCAGTCATCGGTCTCACGTAAGACAGTGCAAGTCCGATGGCGGAAACGAAGATTGTCACGATAAACCCTGCAATCGGACCGCTAGCGCCTATGTCGAACAGCGCATCTCTGTTCGGAGCGTTCTCCTTTTGCACTATGACAGCGCCGAAGGTTCCAATACCGTACAAGAACGGAGGGGGTCCGGGGATGAAGTAGGGCATCGTTGCTTCCATGTTGTGACGGTTTGCGGCGAACTTGTGAGCCATCTCATGAACTCCTAGAATTCCCAGCAAGGCTACGGTGAAGCTGGCAGCTCCCACCCACGGGTCTAAACCATACTCGACAAGGTCAGAAGAGAGAACATACCCCGTGACAGAGACGGTGGCAATAGTCACCAGTAGGAGTATTACGTTTATTATGGGGCGGCTTGGCTTCGTCTTCGGCCTAGGAGCAACCTTCAAGATATTCCTACCGTCTTTCTCTCGCAGGACTGGCGTAAACCCGATGCCGGCCAAACTCCGAACCAGCCTAATGAAAGCATGCTTCGAGTCGGGCTTCAGCCTAACATAGAACGTCGGGATACCATACTCTATCAGAGCCTCTTCCACCTCAAACTCCGAGGCAACTAAGGGTTGAACCTGGTCGAACTGAGAAACAACCGCCGAATCTCGGTGTAATTCTGGAGGGGGAGGTGGTGGCTCACTCATAGGTGTCGACGACTTAACGTTTTTGGAAGTATTAGAGGGTTATGGAATTTAAGCATTGGTTTTCGCCCGTGTTTTGTGACGCTTGTTATACGTTTCGCTGGGTTGATGACGCTGAGCAGAATGGGGCTCCTCAGAGTTCCGAGATAGGGTTGGAGTATGCAGAGTGTTAGAACATCGTTTTGAGTGTGTGTGCTGCGTCTATTCTAGACCGTCCTATTAGGCTTGGAATTGAGTAAGTGGCTACTTCGGCGAGCGTCGGAAGCTGTTTTTCTGGGTAGAACCACGGTCTATGTGGTTGGTGGTCGTGTCCCAAGCGTGACTGGAAGGGTCATCGTTTCGTTGTTCCTGACTATCGTTACTAAGACTGTTTGGTTAGATGAAGTGTGCTCTTCCAAGAATGTTGATAGGTCATCTATTCCCCTGATTCTTGTCTCCGCGTATGTCGTGTTGATTGCTATTATGATGTCTCCGCCGACCGTAATATACTCCCCTGTAACTAGGGCTTGTTGGGTTCCACCTTGCAGGTCTGCTTCTTCGGCTGGGCCATCGCTTATGACTTGAACGATTAGGTATCCGTAGGCCACGTCTACGCTCATTATTTCTGCGACTTCGTAGGTCATATCCACTCCCGTCGTGCCTAGCCATGGATGCTGATCGTAGGAACCGTTCGCCACTAAGGGTTCGACTTCTCGAAGTATCGTGTTTGAGGGAATCGCGAAACCTAGTCCTTGAGAATCGCTTATGATGGCGGTGGTTATGCCGACAACTTGTCCTTGATAATCAAGTAGTGGGCCTCCGGAATTGCCTGAGTTTATGGGCGCACTCGTCTGGATTACGTTTGCTATCGGATAGCCATCTGTCATGTCTTCAGTTATCGTTCTACCCAAGGCACTCACTATTCCAGTAGTCATCGACCCCGCTAGTCCATACGGGTTGCCGACTACTATCACTGGGTCACCCACTTCTAACGTGGACGAGCTGACAACTTCAAGAGGCTTGCATTCGCTCTTAGGCGCGTCTGTCGAGAGCACTGCAAGGTCTGAGTAAGGATCTGAACCCAGGACTTTGGCTGTGTAGCCATTTCCGTTTATAAAAGTAACTGTGATGTTGATCACGTCTTGAACCACGTGATAATTTGTAACGATTATCATCTCTCCTGTGACGTTGTAGACGAATCCTGAGCCTTGAACCTGCGTATAGTAGGGACGCCAGAAAAAGTCGTAGCCACTCAACGTTAGTCCCCGTATTACGACAACTGAGTCTTTGACTTGCTCGTATAGTTCGGATAGTGAAACGTTGTTTCCCAAGATGTACGTGTTTTGTGTTAACTGCATGTTCGATGTTTCTTCTTGAAGGTTTGACAGTTGGTTTTGCAGTTCGCTTATCCTTTCCGATGTCGTCGAGTTGCCTATTACGTAACCC
>CAZPDY010000223.1:0-2836 GCA_964585455.1 uncultured Candidatus Bathyarchaeia archaeon
TTCTTGGAAATCGATGATTTACGCTGAAAAAGAGAAGGAAGCGATTAAGAAAGCGTTGACTACGGAGGGCTTCGGCTTCGTTGAAGTCTTAAGCCAGTGCCCAACCGCCTACGGTCGTCGAGTCGGCTTCGTGAATGCCGGAGAAATGCTACTTTGGTTGAAGAAGCAGAGCGTGACGATTGAGGAAGCAGAGAAACTCACCGAAAGAGAACTGGAAGGAAAAATAGTCGTCGGCGAATTCGTCTCCAGAACTCTTCCGTCCTTGACACAGACGATTCAAGCCATGCTGAAGGAGGCTAAAAGCAGTGGCTAGAATCGAAGTGCGAATCAGCGGACTCGGGGGACAAGGAGTCGTCCTGGCAGGCCAAATCCTCGGACGCGCAGCGATCTACGACGGAAAGAACGTGGTGCAGCCTCAGAGCTACGGGGCCGAAGCCAGAGTAAGCGACGCAAAAAGCGAAGTTATAATTTCAGACCAGAGAATAGGCTTCCCGGTCGTGAGGAAATGCGACGTCCTCGTGACGATGAGCCAGAGCGCCCTTGACAAACACGTTAAGGACCTGAAAGAAAACGCCATACTAATAGTCGATGAAGACCTAGTGAAGAGGATTCCTGAGCTCAAAGCCCAAGTCCATAAACTTCCGATAACCAAGACTGCCGAGACTCGGCTTAGATCTAAAATCTACGCAAACGCCGTCATGCTCGGTGCTCTAACACGAATCACAAACATCGTCAGCAAGGAAGCCATGGAAAAGGCCATCACAACAAGCGTCAAAGTAGACGCGGTCAAAACAAACCTACAAGCCTTTCAGAAGGGTCTCAATCCGTAGAACGTTCCTGCCACTGTCTGCGCAACTGATATCTTGCTGAGGTTGTTATTTGGAAACTGCTGGTTGATACGATGTCTGTTTCACTAAGGGATGGATGGAACAAGATTTCCGAGAACTATCAGAACAGGAGTGGGATTCCCACAGACGATGTTTATTGGGGAGATTTTGTCGCCACGGAAAGTCAACTCAAAATCTTAGGCGACGTTAAAGGAAAACGCATCCTTGAAATCGGCTGCGGCGGCGCTCAGAACTCTATTGCACTTTCGAAGTGGGGCGCCAGAGCGTTTGGGGTTGATTTGTCGCGGAGACAGATAATGTACGGAAGGAAAATCATGCGAAACGAGAATGTAGAAGTTAGCCTGCTAATCTGTAACGTGGAGAGGCTTCCCTTCAAAAGTGAAAGTTTCGACATAGTCACGACTGCCGTTTCTCTTCACTACGTGCCCGATTTGAATGCAGCAGTTGCCGAAGCCAACAGAGTAATGGTGAAAGGGGGCTACTTCACTTTCAGCATGGCTCACCCATCTGCAGAAAGCAAACTCGTCAAGTACAGAGGCAGAAGCGCCGTGGCTTTAAAAAATTACTTCAAACGGAGAATTGTTCGCTGGGTCGACAAGCTTCCCGATGGTTCAAGGGTGAAAATGCACTCCTACTACAGGACCCTACAAGACTATTTCGATGTCTTAAGGGAGAACGGGTTTACCGTCGAGCGTTATCTCGAACTGGAAAGACTCGATGGAAGCATGCTACACCCGTTGGACAAAGAAAAAATAGCGAAGGAAAGAGAAGCTAGGCAACAGTACAAGATTATGAAGGAAGTGCCGTACTGGATCATCTTCAAGGCTCGCAAAAGGAATTAGTGACAGGAAATGTGGATTTGCCTCCTCACGCCGACTCCTACTCATTAAACCAGCCTATCAGGACGGTCTAGTCTCTGCGCAGAGAACACGCAAAACCAAGCAAGCAACCTTTAAAAGCCATGCACACCGCAATACTACACTCAACCAAAAAACGAGGGTTGAACCCGAAAATGCCCTTCCAGAAAGGAGACTTCCTACTAATCGAATACACAGCCAAAGTGAAAGAAACAGGAGAAACCTTCGACACCACCCTAGAAGAAGTAGCCAAAAAAGAGCGGTTGCTCAAAGAAGGAGAAACCTACGAACCAAAGCTCATAGTGATCGGCGAAGGATGGATGCTCAAAGCCCTCGACGACAAACTACCATCCCTCGAACTAAACAAGCCAGGAACCATCGAAATCCCACCAGAACAAGCCTTCGGTCCCCGAGACCCAGAAAAACTAAAGATGATCCCACTGAGAAGACTCAGGGACAAGGGCATAACTCCCCAGCTCGGGATGCGCATCGAATACGAAAAGAAACCAGCCACGATAAGAACAGTAGGCGCAGGCAGAGTAACGATAGACTTCAACCCACCCCTCGCGGGCAAAACCCTAACCTACGAAGTCACGGCGAAACAGAAACTCGAGACACCCGAAGGAAAAATATCCGCTCTGATCCACCGGAGAATACCTATAATCGACGCTGAGAAGTTCAAGCTAGACATCGCAAAAACCCACGTAGTGACCCACGTTCCAGAAGAAGCATTCTACCTAGAAGGGCTACAACTGGCAAAAAGAGGCATAGCCGCCGACATACAACGCTTCTTCCCAGACGTGACAAGAGTGGAGTTCATTGAAACTTTCAAGAGCCCCAAACCAGCAGAGGCAGCGAAAGAAAAGAAGAAGCCACGGGCGACAAGGGCGAAAAAGCCGAAAAAACCAAGAACCAAATAGAAAACTTTTTCAGACGACCTCAGTCTTCTTAACAAGGGCTGACGCAGACTCGTAAGTTAACTTTTTATCGTCCAGAATAGTGTACCGTCCAGGTCTGATCTCTTTAGCCCTGACCAACGCTTCCACCACGTCTTTCGGTTCCACTCCGAGTTCCGCTGCAGTGGTCGGCGCACCAACCTTCTCTAACTTCGATTTAATGCGGCGCCAATTC
>CAZPDY010000224.1:0-2823 GCA_964585455.1 uncultured Candidatus Bathyarchaeia archaeon
TCTACGCTCCCGCCCAGTCCCTGCAGCAGTCTCGAACCATCCACGACGCACAGCTTCCTCCCGAGATAATTCCCCAGGCAAATCCCCCGCACCAACACGCGTAATAAACGCCTTATACACAACCAGAACCCTGTCCACCCGGCTCGGGCCTACTCCGCATTCGGAGCATATAGCGGCAGCGCTCGTGTCACGACTCGTAACGTAGGGATAAGAACCATGATAGAGCGAGAGCATTAACCCCTGCGTTCCCTCCAACACGACAGTCTTATCTGCATCGATGGCGTCGTTTGCTTCTTCAGCCACGTCTGCCAAGAAAGGCTTAAGCTCGGGTATGTCTTTCGCCAGTTTAGCCGACCTCTTCGCCCGCTCCTGCACCGCTGGACCAACACCCCAGCCAGTGGTACCGAGGCTCTTCAAGTAGCCGTCGCTCCTGTCCACGTCGGAATGACGCGGCTCGATTATGGAAGCCTGCCTATCCACCCCTACCCGCCCTTTCACGCCCGTCTCTTCCACCTCTTTCAAGAACTGAGGCACGTGAACGTTAGCTCCGGGACCGATTAACAGGCGACTTTTGTCGTAAACAAACGTAGCGGGCACCATGTGCAACGCATAGCGTTTACCCTGAAAATGTACGGTGTGAGCAGCGTTAACCGAACCCGTTCGCACGCAAACGTCAACCTTATCCTTTAAGGCCAGATAGGAGATGATTTTACCCTTACCCTCGTCTCCCCAGAATGCGCCAGCTACGACGGTGCATACCATACTTTTCTCACCAGCGCACCAAGACTGCTCGGCGGGCATATTTAAAAGTATTTGTCAACTTCATGTTAAACAACAAGCTATTTTACAAAGAATCTGTTAATTTTATACGGATGTGTCGAATAGGCTTAAGAGCCAGCGAACATTCCTCTCAAGAAGGGAAAGACAGAAAGGTATGCAGCTGAAAGCCGTAATCTTCGACCTCGGTGATACCTTGGTGTTGACCGACAATTGGGACTATGACAAATGCTTAACGAAGCTTCTGAAGAGCCTACAAAACGACAACGTAGCCGTCCCAGTACTCTTCGACGATTTTAGAAGAGCTTACTTTGAAGTGCGCAACCAGATGTACGAGCAATACGAACAGTCCCTCAAAGAAGTCGACTTTCAACTGCGAATCGCTAAGACACTGGAAAAGCTTAATTGCAATTTTAGCCCCGAAAGCCGAGTAGCTACTCGTGCGGTGGAAGCTTTCATAGACGCGTTTATTGAGGATCTACGGATGGAAGACCACGTGCCTTTAATGCTTGCTCGGCTGAAAGAAGAATATAAGCTCGGGTTGGTCTCCAACTTCGCCTATGCACCCGGTCTCTGGAAAATACTGCAGCGCTTCAACTTAACCCAGTTCTTCGACGCAGTAGTGGTTTCCGGCGAGTTAGGGGTACGTAAACCTCACCCCAGAATCTTCAAAGCGGCGCTAAAAAACCTGGGCGTGGAAACTGGAGAAGCAGTCTTTGTGGGCGACTCGCTCAAGGCAGACATCAACGGAGCAAAGAAGCTGAGAATGAGGACTGTTCTGGTCGAGAATGTCGGATTAAGAAAAAACCCATACGCAATAGCAGGAGAGCTCGATCCGTTTCCAGTGAAGCCTGACGTAGCGATACCGAACCTAAGAGAATTGTCCAAGATCCTAGAGTTAGATTGGCAAAAACGCTGAAGACGCATTTGTGCGTTTTTTCTTTCGCGAAAGCTTTTTCTTAGTCTCCGCTGTTGGTTCTGGCTATGCGTTGGTTCGTCGGTTTCATATTTCACAAAATCGCTTTTGGGCTTCTTTCGGTTCTGCTGCCCCTCTACGTCACTCAAATTGTAAGTGGAGGCAGTCTTACATTCTGGGGCATAACCACTTCCACGGCGACCTTTCTGGCAATCCCTTTCTCTTTTCTTTGGGGCTACCTGTGCGACGCTACACGGCGCTATAGGTTCTTCATACTACTATCCTTCGCGGCTGTAACCGTGCTGCTCTACTTCTTCTCTCTCTCAACAAACCTGATTCTGCTTGGCATCACATATGCGTTAATTGTCATCTTCGAAGTCGCTCACGAGCCGCCGAAGAACGTGTTAATCGCCGAGACTTATTCTCACGAAGAATGGAAACAAGGTTTTGCAGGCTACGAGGCTTGGACCGAGTCGGGGTGGGTCATGGGATTGCTCTTGGGTTTCTTACTCGTGGCTTTTGGTCTCAGCAGCGCTTCGTTGTTGCTCATCTCTGTCTACCTCAGCCTCATTTCATTCCTAGCCTCGGCAGTTTTAGTGGCAGATCCCGCTCTTGTCTTCGAGAGAGGCTTGGTGTCCATAGAGAAATCCGTCAGTTTAGTGCAAAGAGGCGCCACTCTGCTGTCCAAGGAATACTCCCCTGACCTGCAAATCTTAGATGAGCTTAGACAAGAGAACGTGTCTGCCCTCTGCTTCGGACTCGTACTCTTCTCGATGGCTACGAGCATGTTCTTCATTCCTTTGCCTATCTTCTTCGCAAGAAACTTGGCTCTTCAAACGAGCGCGGTATTCATGCTGTTTTTACTCAATTCCACGAGCTGTCTGTTCGGTTATCTTGTTGCCCGGAGAAAGGCGGATAGTTTGGACGCGACAGCATCTATAAAGAGAAATGCGCTGTTCCGCAGCGTGTTAGTGTTGTTGCCCATCCTTGTGCTGGTAATCCCAGTAATGGAGGCAATAGCGTTGTCGGTAATCGTGTTAGCCATTATGGGGTTTATCTACGCTTTCTACTCGATCTCGGTGCTCTCGCTCTCGATGGAAGTAATCCCCCAAGGCAGAGCAGGATTGTTC
>CAZPDY010000225.1:0-2811 GCA_964585455.1 uncultured Candidatus Bathyarchaeia archaeon
CCTTTCAGGAGGAACCGAAATCTTCGGATGTTTCGTGCTCCCTTTACCCATCATGCCTCTTAAGCCTTCAACCCTTGGTGGACCTGGGCTGGGCATGGACATAGACGTGTTCAACGAAGAAGGAAAACCCGTGAGGGAAGAAGTCGGCTACCTCGTATGCAAAAAACCCGCGCCATCGATGACTAGGGGGTTCTGGAAGGAGCCACAGAGGTACATAGAAACCTATTGGTCTAAGTGGGCAAACGTTTGGTACCATGGAGATTGGGCTTCCATCGACGTGGATGGTTTTCTGTTCCTACATGGAAGAGCTGACGACGTTATCAAAGTTGCTGGTAAAAGGATCGGTCCTGCAGAAATAGAGTCTATTCTAAACCAGCATCGGACGGTCTACGAGTCCGCGTGTATAGGCGTGCCTGACGAAGTTAAAGGCGAAGAGATAATGTGCTTCGTCATCCTCAAGCCAGGCTACGAGGTGAATCAGGGTTTAAAGGAAGAGCTCTTAGGAGAGGTCGTCAAGTATATGGGTAAGCCCTTCGCTCCCCGGGACATAAGCTTTGTCGGCGACCTTCCGAGGACGAGGTCGGGCAAGATTTTGAGGCGGCTGATAAGGGCGGCTATGCTTGGAAAGGAGTTCGGGGACACATCGGTGCTGGAAAACCCGAAAGCACTGGAAGAGATAACAAAAGCCACTAGACCATAAGCTTCCCAATTATCTTCCAGCCGCTTCTCTACTCAAGATTTCTGTTAGCTGTATATTTCGAAAACAGTAGTTATCCCTATATTCCTTCATGCGCCAGGTGTTACTTGTGTACTCCATCAGCGTTCTGACGATTAACGAAGGGGTTGAAAGCGAGTTAGACCTAGTCAAAGTTGTCGAGGACGCGAAGAAGTATTTTCCGACGGAAACTTGGGAAGAAGTTAGGTATCTTGGAGAGCTCAGTCTGGAGCATGATTTCCGTATAGACATGAACACAGAGTCTTTAGGAGTGTTCCTCTTTGAAAGGTTGATTAAAAGAATCGGAAAGATAAGAGACTCGGATAGACTGGAGAACCCTTTGTTGGGAATAACACGAAACCCAATAGTGACCCTCTACTACTTCTTCGACGGAAGAAACTTCAAGAAGGCTCTCTACCTCGTTCACGACTATGTGACTGAAAGGGTCGGAGTCGTCTCCCTTTTCCAAGTGGAAGAGGATATTTCAAACAAAGTTGTGGCACACGGATTAGGACACAACAAAGGCTTGAGGCATCACGTAAAACCCGTTGACCTCATGCACCCAGACTTGTTGAGGTTCCCGAAGCTTCGGTTGGAAGGTTTTTGTAAGGGTTGCCTGCGCAAGCTGGACCAGATGAAGAAATCTGATTAAAGGGATTATGTAGAAAGAGAAGAGAACCTTGCGTTTTTTCGTTTTGGGCTTCACTGAATTCCATACATTTGGTCTGGAGCAAGAAAGTCGGGAAACCGATTTCTTAGCTTTAATCGGGCTGAGTAGCATAAGTGGCATTCGTCCACGTAGCCCTCTTCGTGTTCAACACCATAAGTCCTAACGAGCTCAACTGGTCCTCCCTTCAGAATTGGTCCGCATATGGGATGCTTGTCTGGGTTGAAGTTGACAAACAATTCCTTCAAAGGAGTTTGTTTCATGTTTCCTATGGTGATGCCCTGACAGACGTGGACGTAGCCGAAAGGGTCGACGTGGACTCGGCTCTGGTTGGAAAAGTCTTCATCTAAGCATTTGCTGAATTCGGTCCAAGGCTTTGTGGGCAATCCTTCGACGAGTTTTTCTGCGGCTCTACCCTTGAACAACACCCTGCCTTCGACAACGGGCTTGCCTCTCCACTCAATCTCTTTCAAGTACTCCTTCGGGTCTTCTATCGTAATCTTACCAACTGGAAAACCAAGCTCCTGAGCGGCTTCGTAAGCGTATCTAGCCAGATTCTCCTCGGTTTTGCCATAATGGTAGGCATCGTCGCTTATGGTCAAGTCTGAGATGCCAGCTTCTAGGATTGGGGCAAGCCATACCTTGGCGTCTTCTGCCGACGTTGCCCAGTAAGCGTTCGTGACTATTCCCGTCTTGAAACCGCAGTCTCTGGCGGCACGTAACCCCCAGAGCATGGTTGGGTAGTAGAGGAAGGGTTCACCGCCCTCAAAATACATCCACTCGATGTTTCCGACTTGTTTTGTCTCGTTGAGGATTTGGCGTATGTCGGAAATCGTCATCACGCCCTTCGCTTCCGGGCAGCTGTAGACGAAACAGTGGTCACATTCGAAGTTGCATTTGTAGGTTTGAAGAAGATGTATACCAGTTACTGGCATAATTCATACTGTGGGTTTTAGGGATTTAGCTGTTTTTATGATGGAGAGTTGCCTTCGCTGCGCTAGGTTTTTCACCGCTCAGTTAAAAAGCTATATGGATTTATACACTAATTTAGACAAGTTCCTTGAAAGAATAAGCTCTATATACAACGTGCCATCAACATGATGAGGGGACTGGAGTGAGTCTTGAAGAACTCTTGCCATACGTAGTAGCCTTAGCCGCAACAGCAATCGCAGTCCTCATCGTCCTCTACACCATGAGGTTCAGAAAAAAGAGAGAGGAAGAACCTTTGGAACCTCCTCCCAGACTAGAAGCAGTCGAAAGATGGCGGTACAGAGTGCAGCAGAGCGTCTCTCCGAACGTGGCGAAAGAGGCAAGAGAAGAGCTGAGAACACTAAGTTTAGAGAGAGAAATTCTGAGCGATGCTATACGCCGCCTCTACGAAGCCCACGCAGAAGGAAAAATAACTGAAGAAGAAAGAGAAAACCTAGCG
>CAZPDY010000226.1:0-2787 GCA_964585455.1 uncultured Candidatus Bathyarchaeia archaeon
CGGTGTGGTTTGCGTCCATGTCAACGACGATTGGGTTGATGCCTAGATCCCGTGAATTTCCGTCTACGCTCCAATGAGAGAATCTGTGTCGGGTGCCCGTTGAAACGTCTACGTAGTTTGGGGCTGTAAGGGTTACGTCTTCGCCCTCTTCATGCCAGCCTTGACCTGGAATTGGCGTGATGCCGATGGGGTCGGTTTTCACGGTCAGGTAGTAGTTTGTGGGAGGTGGGAAGTATTCGAACACTGCGCGTATTGTGTGTGCGGAGTTCATGAGCACGTTGTAGGGGTTGGTTGAGCCCACGGGTGAGCCGTCGAGTTCCCAGCGGCTCAACACGTAATCTTGGTCTGGGATTGCTGTGACAGGAACTGATGCTCCAGCGTCATGCCAGCCGCCGCTGAGCGGGTCGGTGACTCCGCCAGAGGTGTATGTGATGGTTAGATAGTATTGGGTTATGTAGTTCGCTGTCACGGTCTTAGGCTTGTCCATTAGTACCGTTGTCGAAAGAGAAGAAGGATCAACTATCTCGGACATGTCGGCGGTTGTCCAACCGTCAAACTTGTATCGAGATGATCCGGGCACGATATCCGTGGTATCAGCTGTGGAAATCGACGCATACGTTCCAGCGTCGTACCATCCTCCTCCAGAAGGGGTGGTGATTCCGTTAGGATTCGTTTCCAACGTCAGAAGGTACTGGGTCTTCCAGTTGGCTATCGCTGTTTTCGGTCCGTTCATGAGGATCGGGTCGCTTTGGGCGTAGTCCGTTCCCGATGTGTCCCCACCCCAAGAAGTGAATGTTCTGTGGGTTCCACTTCCGTCATCTACTATGTTGGTAGCTAATGTTGCATAAGCGGTGCTTCCGCTATCGTACCATCCTTCTCCGCCTGGCGTGTCATGAGGTGAAGTGACTGTAAGGTAATATTGGTGTGTCCATGAGGCGGTTTCGTTGATAGGGTCATCCATTGTTATAGAAGCGGGGTTGTTGGTACCCGAGTAGGAACCACTACCTGTGCCAGTCCAGTCGTTCCACGAGTAACGCTCACCAGCAACAGTGCTTGGGGGTGTTGCGCTTATCTCGACTACCGTTCCAGTTTCGTACCAGTGCTCTCCCACAGAGGGTGTTGTCGTGCCATAGTTTGTAGCCAAGGTTAGTCTGTACTGGTGCGTCCATTGGGCTACTTCGTTTATTGGAGCGTTCATGGTTAAGGAGGCAGGATTGTCAAACCCTGAGTAGGAGCCGCTTCCTGTGCCTGTCCAGTCGTTCCAAACGTAACGCTCGCCTTTAACAGTGGAAGGTGGGGTAGCGCTGATTGAAACCACGGACCCAGCGTCATACCAGCCGTTGCCTGGGGAAACTGTTCCGAAGTTTGTTGACATGGTCAAGTAGTATTGGCAAAGGTAGTGGGCAGTGGCTGTGTGATCAGCGTCCATGTGTACAAAGATTGGGTTCTCGCCCTCCCCTTGGTTGGTGCAATCGACATCCCAATGGACGAAAACGTAGCGAAATCCTCCTGAAACCTCGACTAGCTCGGGAGCCTCAAGAGTGACGTCAGCGCAACGGTCATACCAGCCTTCCCCAGGAATCTCTGCAACTCCAGAGGGGTCTGTTCTTACTTTCAGGTAGTGCATGCCGCCATTGCCCAAGGCCTCTTGTGGCGGAAGCGGGATGTACCCAAGAAACAGCAGCAAAACAACTATTATTAGCAATGAAAGAGTGAAAAGCAGCAATATCGCTGAGCCGACCTTCATAGGTTCCCAGTCTCTTGAGTTTTAAGACACTCAATGGTTCCAGCCTCGAGAGATCATTTAAGGATTCTGGACTAATTTTCTAGAACCACGATTTTGCACGCGCAAGTGTGAATGAAAAGACTATGTTGTGGTGCAGTGCAATGTAGTGCAAACTACGTTTGGGTTTGGGGATAGAACTCTGCCATAACCAACCAACTGAAGCAGCCGAAATGACAACCTGCTTAACCATGACGTAGCCGCAGCAATGAATGACCCCGCGAAACTTGATATATCACTGGCACACATGACTTTGAGGTCATCACGAGGGGCGATGTTTTGGAGGTTGGTGTTAACTATAAGCTGAGCGATGTCAATTCAAACGTGAGGCGTGAGGGTGAAGCGAAGGCTGTTCTCGACGAGAAGTGCCTGACTCTGATGGTTGCGTTTGGGGAGCCGATGCTATTCTATTATACCGACATTGTCGAGATTTCTGATTATGACTACAAGATTGACCTGCTTCTTACCTCCGAGGAGAAGCTGAACCTGTGGGGCTTAGGATACCAGTACGAAGATTTCTTGTTTCAGTTGTTCAGACTTCGGGGTGAGCTCCTGCTCAGGTATTCGCTGATGGAAGAGTCACTTCTTCAAGCTGGGTTTCAGGGGCAATTCACAAGTCTTGGCTCAGAGGGGCAGATGAGCCCGGCTGGAAAGTGCGAGATCCGGCTTTACGACACGGCGCTCGTGATTCTTCCGCAGAAAGGAGACCCGATTCGGCTTCCGTATTGCTACATTTCTCAAGTAAGCAAAGCGGACTACGAGCTAACAGTGATCAGCGAGTTTGGAGAAAGAATCGGGTTCTCTATGCTCGGTGAGAAATTCGACCCCCTCGCAAAAGCCATCTCTGATGCCTTCAACAAGATGATGCTCAGGACACAGGAAAACATAAAAGAGCTAATTCCGGACGCCGACCCTTCCACCGTGCACAGACTGGCAGCTTTGATGAAGGACGGGCGAGCGGCTAAAAGAAAGGACATCGAACAGTTGTCCCAAGGCTTCTGGCC
>CAZPDY010000227.1:0-2781 GCA_964585455.1 uncultured Candidatus Bathyarchaeia archaeon
CTACGTCCAGGATAAATCCTTCGTAAGATTTCGACATCGTTTCCCATTTTAGCACCGTCTCGCCGACGCCCCAGCTTACCGTGGGGGGTTTTGCGTGGAAAATTATCGATTCTTCTCGGAATCGAAGGTTCTCGTCGGGAATGAAACCCTCTAGATAGATGTTTATGCCAACCCGCACGCCATGAACGTTGGAGACGACTCCGTAGACGCCGGGTCCTCCATAGAAGACGCAGATTTGATCTGACAAGTAGTCGATGATGGCGAGGTCGTGCTCTGCGACGATTACTGTTTTGTTCTCTTCTTTTAGACTCCTTATTGCTCTTGCAACTTCCAGCCGCTGTTTAACGTCCAGATAGCTTGAGGGTTCGTCGAAGAGGTACACGTCTGCTTCTCTGCAGATTGCGGCTGCTACGGCGACTCGTTGAAGTTCGCCCCCACTTAAAACGTCTAGGGCTCGATTCCAGACTGGCTCAAGCTGTAGTTGCTCTGCAACTTTCTTCAACTTTCCCCTTTCGTCAAGCCTCTCCAACAGCTCATGGACTTTGCCCGAAACCACTCTTGGAATCTTATCCACATACTGCGGCTTGTGTGCGACTTTCAAGTTATTCTGGCTTAATTTTAAGAAATATTCTTGGAGGGTTGAGCCTCTGTAATGAGCTATAATCTCAGTCCAGTCGGGCGGTTTGTCGTAGCGTCCAAGGTTGAGTTTTATCTCACCCGACAGAATCTTGATAGCAGTGCTCTTTCCTATACCGTTCTGACCTAAGAGTCCCAGCACTATGCCTTGCGCTGGTATGGGAAGGCGGAAGAGCTTGAAGGTGTTTGGTCCGAAGCGGTGGCTGCATTCTGCTTCCAGCTCGTCTGGTAGGTTGACTATTGTGAGGGCTTTGTAAGGACACTTTTTGACGCAGATGCCGCATCCGACGCATAAAGCCTCTATTACCTTTGGTTTACCTTCTTCGAAAACTATGGCTTCCACCTTGCTCCTCACTTTGGGGCAAAAGCGATAGCATTCTCTAGCGCAACGTTTGGATTTGCATCTGTCCTCGTCGATTACTGCGATTCGAACCATAGTGACTTGCCCATTACGGAATGTTGATTCTATAGAATGCAAACGAGAAACTAATAAAAGTTGAGATAAAACTTAGGCAGCCTTTAGTTATAAGGGATTAAAGAAAAAAGTCGTAAAAGGCTGATTTATGTCAGGCAGCTACCATTCCTCTTCCTCTTCTTCCCAATCTTCCTCTTCCTCTACTTCCTCTTCCTCTTCCATTTTTCTTCACCTCCTTTTGAAGATGCCAGCACTTGTTCAGCGTTCCTACACAAGAAATATCAAAGCTTTTTAAGCGTTTCTATAACGTGCGCAGCAGAAAACACGGACTGCATAAAAGTATTGTTCTAGATTGTTTTCTTCACAATCTTTGCCTTTAAGGAAGCTTTTGGACTGCGAATCCGCGGTGTCATGTAAGCCCAGCACATGTGACGGGAATTGTGAGCTGCGCCGATTCTGCCTTCAGTGTTGACAGTTATAAGACCCATTTGGTTAGAGACGTTTTGTATCCTGCGATTCACATCTTTGATGGAGGTTTCTGCAGCCTTCTGGGGTGATTGTCTCGCACGCATTAGGTCGCACGTGCTCTTTGCCAGAACGAGTCGGATAGCGATTTCTCCTATTCCCGTAGCTGAGCATGCGCCTGATTCGTTGTCGGCGTAGTTGCCGCAACCGATGAGCGGCGAGTCGCCTATGCGTCCCGGAATCTTTAAAGAGATTCCCCCTGTCGATGTTGCTGCTGCCACGTTGCCTTCTTCGTCGACTGCGACTGCGCCAACAGTGTCCAGACTAAAGAGGTCAGAATGCGCCTTCAGCAGCTTAGACAGTTTTGGCAGGTAATCCAACTCGCCTTTCTTCATCTTATTCGTCAGTTCGCGCCAATATTCTTCTCTGAGCTTGGTGCTCGGGTCTCTACGTTCCAAGCTAAAGAGTTCGGCGAGTCTTTCTGCGCTGCGTCCCACTATGAAGATGTGGTCGGTGTTTTCCATGATTATGCGGGCTAAGTGAATGGGGTTCTTGATGTCTTCTAGTAATCCTGCTGCTCCAGCGTGTAGTGTTTTGCCGTCCATGATGGAGGCTTCCATCTCAGCTTTCCTTTCGAGAGTCAGCGATGACCCTAATCCTGCGTTGAAAGCTTCGTTGTCCTCCATAGTCATGACTGCGGATTCTACGGCGTCGAGGGCACTTCCGCCGTGTTTCAGCATGTCATACCCCGTGTTTGCTGCCTTTTTCACTCCAGCACAGCCCGCTTCTTGTCTGTCTGGGCGCCATTCTCCGGCGCCGCCGTGGACTATTATTGCCGGTCTTTGAGAGCCCATCTTTCACACATCCCTACGGGTTGTGAGATTAGCTACAATGTTATCGTGGGGATTTAAGGTCTGCGTTGACGGAAACGCCTAATAGTAAGTGGAATGTTCTGTATTGTGGGATGATGTGAGGCGACGGCGTGGAGCCTTCATGCAGTGACGCGCCAAGCTTGCTGACCCTTTTTAAGAGTTTTTGTTTTATGCATAGAGGTGAGTGAACTGCATGCGTGTGTTTAAGGCAACGTTGAGAAACGCAGGGGTTGCTGCGGAGGTTGTTAAGAAGGGCGGGTTAGTCGTATATCCGACCGACACTGTTTACGGTTTGGGCTGCGACCCCTTCAACGTTGATGCTTTGGAGAGGCTCATTCGGTTGAAGGGCGGTAGGGACAAGGCTCTGCCCATCCTTGCAAGCAGTTTTACTGA
>CAZPDY010000228.1:0-2771 GCA_964585455.1 uncultured Candidatus Bathyarchaeia archaeon
GTCCTTCTCTCTGTCCCTACGATGCCATCTCCGTTGACGCCTCGACTGGAGAGGTGAAGATAGACGCAGAGAAATGTCAGTTCTGCGGAATTTGCTACAGCGCCTGTCCCGTTAACGCTATAGAAATAGTCTACTACGATTATGACACGCTCCTGAAGAGAGTGGAGAAGGCAGCGGCTGAGAAAAAAGCCGACACTCTGGTGCTTATGTGCAGGGGCAACAGCCCGCCATCATGTGAAGTGGAAAACGTTCTGAAGGATGAGGGAAAAGGCAAGTATATATCCCTACGAGTTCCATGTGTGGGCAGACTCCCCCCAGAATTCATACTCAAAACATTGGCTTCTGGAATCAGCAAGGTTGTCGCAATAAGGTGTGAAGAAGATTTCTGCAGGTTTAAGCAGGGCAGCAAGATTAACAACCGACGCTTGTTGCTGACTAAGAAGGTCTTGAAAGAGCTGGGATACCCAGACGAAGCGTTGAAGATAACGACGTACACCAGGAAAGCCGTCTATGACACTGACAAATGCGTGGGATGCGACAAATGTGTCTTCATCTGCCCCTACGAAGCCATAGAAGCCGAACCGCTCGCAACTCCCAAAATAATTCCTGAAAAATGTGTGGGCTGCGGCGCATGCGCCCTGGTTTGTCCCCACTTGGCTATTCAACTCGAGGGCTTTGAGTACGAAGCCGTGTCTCGTCGCATTCAGCGCTATGGCGCAGCAGCTAAGAAATTAAAATCCAAAGGTGTTTCGCCCTTAGTCCTGGTTTTTTGTTGCCAATGGTCAGAGTTTCCAGCCTTAGACCAGCCTGAAACCCCTCCGTTCGACAACAGGGCGGTCTTGATGGAGATTCCCTGCTTCAAGGGACTAGACCCCTACCACGTCGTCGAGGCTTTACACACTGGCTTCGACGGTGTTTTGGCAGTCGTGTGTTCGGACTCCGATTGTAAGCTTGAGAAAGGCTACGACGTAGCAGAGCGAAACGCCACGGTGCTGCAACGCGTGCTGAAGGAATTGAACATGCAAGACAGGTTCGAGGTTTATACAGCATCGCCGAGAAAAGTAGGCGACTTCGACAAACGTCTGAGAGCATTCATAGAGAAAATAGGAGCTCTTCCACCTCTCGCTTTGGAGAAGCCTATGAGAGCGAAGGCTAGGTGAGAATCTGATGTATAAGATTGTCGCCAAGAGGGAATTGGCACCGAAAATCAAGCTGTTTAAGGTTTACGCTCCAGACATGGCGGCAAAAACCAAGCCGGGGCAATTCATAATCTTGATAGTAGGGGAGAAAGGCGAGAGGATTCCGCTAACTATCGCAGACTACGATGCTAAAGACGGAACCGTTACCTTCGTTTTTAACGAGGTGGGCAAGACGACGATGGAGTTAGGATGCCTCGCCGAAGGGGACAACGTGCCAAACATATTGGGTCCCTTGGGGAAGCTTTCTGAAATCAAGAAATTCGGTCGTGTCTTGTGCGTCGGGGGCGGCGTCATGATTGCCCCCCTGTACCTCCAAGTAAGAGCCCTACGAGAAGCCGGGAACGAAGTTACAGCGGTCATCGGAGCAAGAAAAAAGGACTTGCTCATCTTCGAAGAAGAGATGAAGTCAGCGAGCGACGAGTTCTACGTCGCTACGGATGATGGTTCGAAGGGTTTCAGGGGATTAGACTTCCTCAAAGAGCTTCTGAAAACAAAGCAGTTCCACCGCGCGGTGGTCATGGGTTCTGTCGTAACGATGAAAACCGTGTCGGAAACCACGAAACCCTTCAATGTTCCCACCGTGGTTACTCTGACTCCGATAATGGTCGACGGCATGGGAATGTGCGGCGTCTGCCGAGTAGCCGTTGGCGGCGAAACAAAATTCGCCTGCATCGACGGCCCTGAATTTGACGGTCACAAGGTTGATTTTGAAGAACTCGTTAAGCGGCAACGCTTGTTCTTGCCCGAAGAGAGGCTTTCCTCACTGCTCTGGGAGAAGATGGGAGGTGGATGCAGTGGCAGAGTCTAAGCCGAAGCCTAAGATCAGAAAAGAAAGCGTTGCCATGCCAAAGCAGAAGCCCGAAGTGCGGAAACACAACTTCAACGAAGTTGCCTTGGGCTACACTGAGGAGCAAGCGGTGGCTGAAGCGGAAAGGTGCTTACAGTGTCCGATGCCAAAATGCGTGGGTGGCTGCCCAGTTGAAATCGAGATTCCCGCCTTCATCAAACTCGTTAAAGAACGCAGGTTCGACGAGGCGATAAAGAAGGTTAAGGAGAAGAACAGCCTTCCAGCCATCTGCGGTCGTGTCTGCCCCCAAGAAGAACAGTGCCAGCAACAGTGTGTGATGGGAAAAGCGGGCGAGCCAGTGAGCATAGGGAGACTGGAAAGGTTCTTGGCAGACTATGAGATGAAGAAGGGTGCGGAGGCTCCTCCAAGACAGACTAGTACGGGTAAGAAGGTGGCGGTCGTCGGCGCTGGACCCGCTGGGCTCACCGTGGCTGCTGACCTTGCCAAGCTTGGACATGAGGTGGCTGTTTTTGAGGCTCTGCACTAGCCAGGGGGCGTGCTCATCTATGGCATACCCGAGTTTAGGTTGCCCAAGAAAATAGTTGAAGTCGAGGCAGAGTATGTTAAGAAACTAGGCGCCACCATGAAACTCAATGCTTTGATTGGAAGGCTCTTCACGATTCCCGAACTCCTGAAAAAAGGGTTCGACGCAGTTTTCATAGGAACGGGCGCCGGGCTGCCACAGTTTTTGAGGATTCCTGGCGAAAACCTGGGGGGGATTTACT
>CAZPDY010000229.1:0-2759 GCA_964585455.1 uncultured Candidatus Bathyarchaeia archaeon
GTTCCTGTGCACGTTGCACAACGTTGGAGCCACGAGTGCCGAGCGGGCGCTCTCGGTGGAGGACATTGCGAAGTGGACGGGCAAGGAGCCTTCGGTCATTCTGGAGTTTTTGGGGAAGCTCGTGGAGTTGGGTTACGTGCAGTCAGTTAAGAAGGATGGGGTGGACAAGTTTCATGTTTCTGTTACGGGCATTCGAAAAGTGTTGACGCTGTACAGCTAGCCTTTTTTTGTCTGCTCTGCGCCTAGTCTAGACCGTCCTATTAGGATGTTGAGGGGGTTGGTGTAAAGGATATAAGGTAATCTTGAATACGGTTTTATGTTTGTGACTTTAGGGGCCGGTAGTCCAGCCTGGTTAAGACGTCGCCCTCACGCGGCGAAGATCGCCGGTCCGAATCCGGCCCGGCCCACCAAACTATTTTTTGTGGCTTTGTAGAAGATGCTGGATTGGTCTACTTCTATGATTGAGGCGTTCAATCGGAATTCACCGAATAATTCGATGAATTCGTCGGGGCTGACTGTGGTGGCTCTGAAGCCATCTTTGCACGCTATTGTTCCAGCATTTGTTCTCTTTTCGTCTATTTCTCCTAGAAGACCCGTTTCGTGTTGTTTTCTGAACCAGTCAAGGCGTTCCTTCCATATCTTGGGTGAGTAGCTGGAAAAGAGAATCAATCCGTTATCTTTTGTTACCCTTATTGACTCGGCGATGAGGCGCTTCTTGTTCACTCCGAATGCGGAGATTCCGTTTTGGATGCAGAACACAGCGTCGAAGATGCCCGTTCGGAATGCCACGTTTGATGCATCCGTCTGGGCTATCCAATAGTTCCTGTGGGGCAGCATGTACGATCTCGCAAGTTCTAGGCTTGCCCTCGATATGTCACTGCCCACGACTGTTGAAACGAAAGGGGATATGGCTTTCATGGCTCTTCCGTAGCCGCAACCGAGTTCGAGAACCAAGTCTGAGCCTTTAATATTGGAAATGACGAATTGGATTTCTGCTTCAAAGTACTGCCTTATCCTAGGAGGAGCTACTTCGTAACACTTGAGCAGATTGTTAGCAGAAAGTCTGTCTTTATAGTAGACACCGCTATGCATGCAAGAAACTAAGGCAAATCACTTTAAATCTGTTTCACGTGTTTGCATGTGGCTATTTCTTGTCTTTGGGTTGGCAGTATTCTGGTTCTATGCATTCCTTGTACCCGCATCTGGGGCACTTCCACTCCAACGCCTCATTAACCATCCTTCCACCGCACTTAGGACACTTCTTGGCTTCGTTCATGGTCTCATTTCTTCCTCCTCTCTTTCTCCATTCTCTCGGCTTTTCTTTTTTTCTTAACCCCAAAAGACGCAGGGTACCGCCGCACGTCCTCGTGGATGGGTCTCGGAATGTTGGTTCGGGGAAAATAGATGTCTGTGCGCCCCTCAGGAGGCACGATGGGATACTTCGGCTTTGCCCTCTTGTATACAAAGCGGTAGAGAAAATAACAGTACACAAGGAAGAAAGCGAATGATAGTAGCCCGAAGAGGAGGACCTGAAGCATGAGGGCTAAGAATAGAAGTGGCAGATATACGCAGACTCCGAGCAAGAAGAACAGCCAGAACTTGGCTCCTCTGCGCATCGTCTCTCCCAGTCAATCCTTATTCTATCCGACTATTACGTTTTACGCCCACAACGTGATGCAATCTGAAAACGAGCAGGCTCTCATCCATAACGTATAAGAAAAAAGTGTGGTCATTTCAGTCTCAGTTTTGGAGGAATCGCTACAGCTGTGTAAGTCCGCTGAACCCCACTCATCCCCTGAAACCTGCCGAGAATCTCAGCCAACACGTCCATGTCCTCAAACTCGATAAAAGCCACGACGTCATACTGTCCCGTGACTGCGTGCGCCATCTTCACGCTATCCAGCCGACGGGCTGCCTCAGCGATCTTCCACGATTTTCCAGCCTCGCAGTTAACTAACACGTAGGCTTCCACAAAAGCCACCGAAGCTAACTTCTCGGAGGAAACATATAACGTCTGTTACGTTCTACTCACTAGTCACAGGGTTAGGAAGTATACAGCGAGCATCAAGACGCCCGTAATCACTAAGACTAGCCCCGTACGCACGAATCCCTTCGGCTTCCAAGCATCTCTCCGCATGACCTCCCGAGGACCTACCGTTTCTTCGCCGCTTATCGCTTCGGCAGCAGAAGCTAGTATGGCTGCTTTCTTGCTCCAGAGGTTTATTCCCCCTCGCCCTAGGAGGAGCAGAAAGCCGGACAGGAGAGAGAATATTCCTTCGATGAAGAAGGCGTCGGTCGGCGAAATCATCGTGCTTGGAGACAAGAAGAAGACGTTGAACAGGTGAGCTGCGACGGCAACCAAAGAGGATATGCTAGCGTACGCAGCAACGTTCAGCAGAACATACTTTTTCTTCACATTCCTGTCCCGCTGTTGAGGCTCTACCTATTAATGAGAGCGTTAGAGGGGTATATCAGTTGTTCCTTTTGTGAGAGGACAAGCTGATTCCTCAACAGTCTCGGGGTATTCCCTACTTTCGGACTGCAGCAGCCCCCCTAGTTAAGCTTTGGCAACCCAGCTCCTCCCTTCTTAGAGAAACTTAAAGACATGAAAGAGGCATGAAGTTGATGCGTCGCCGCGGTAGCTCATCCTCGACCGAAGTGACGATGTCTCCACTTTCTCCCGCGTTTCCCGTTTTCTTCTCTTTTTTTGAGCTGTTTTAGGGGTTATTGGGTGCTTGGTTTTTTAGTGTGTTGTTGCT
>CAZPDY010000230.1:0-2729 GCA_964585455.1 uncultured Candidatus Bathyarchaeia archaeon
TCTGAACTCAACGAAGGAGACCTTGCCCCTGTAATGTTCGAGAAGCGGCTGGGTTTGTTTCTCATAAACCTTCAACCTTTCTCTTATGACCTTGGGCGTATCGTCGATTCTCTGGTAGAGGTCACCGCCGCATTTGTCACAGATGCCTTCTTTCTTCGGCTTCAAGAACCGAATGTTGTACACTTCTCCACAGTTTTTGCATATCCTTCTGCTTGAGAGTCGTTCGACGATAATCCAGTCGGACACGATTAAGAGGATGATTGCGTCGATTTTAGTGAACCTGTCCAATGCTTCGGCTTGTTCGATTGTTCGTGGATAGCCGTCCAGGATGAACCCTTCTCTGCAGTCGTCTTTGCCGAGTCTTTCCCCCATCACTTCGATTACGATGTTGTCTGGAACGAGTTCTCCCTTGCTCATGTACCCTTTGACTTTTCCACCCAATTCGGTTTTTTCTTTCACTATGTCTCGGAGAATATCGCCTGTCGCTATGGCGGGCACACCGAGTTTTGACTGCAACCGCGAAGCGTACGTTCCTTTTCCTGAGCCTGGAGGACCAAAAATTATCAATTTCATTTCGTCTGTCTCCTAGGAATTGGAGTTAAAGAAAGTTTGTAGTTTGCTAATTAAGCATTGCTACCAAGTTGTTCGGAAAGAAAAGGAGGATAGGCTGCTAGAAGGTTTTGAACTTGTCTTTCAACGCGCCGCAGATGGGGCATCTTCCAGGCGCTTCACCCTCAACCGTGTAGCCACAGGCAGTGCAGATTTGGATGCGACCCAACTTGGCGTCTTCTCCGCGGTCAACTGCTTGCTTAGCCTTCTCGTACAGGCTGGCGTGAATCTTCTCTGCCTCTAGAGCCCAGGTGAAGCTTGTTTCTGCAGCTTTTTCTCCTTGAAACTCGGTGACTTTCTTGTAGGCGGGATACATTTCCTGAATCTCGAAAGTTTCTCCATCTATGCCCGCCTGCAGGTCTTCTGAAGTGTTTCGAGTGCCGAAGACTGCTTTAGACACGGTCACAGCGTCGCCTTTGCTTACTATATTCTTGTAGTGGTTGCCTGCGTGAACCAGTTCAGCGAAGGCTACTGCAGTGAAGAGTCTCGAAACATTTGGAAAACCTTCATCCTTTGCCCTCTTCGAGTAGATCATGTACCTCATGTGAGCCTAACTCTCTCCAGCATATGCGCTGCGAAGATTCGTTTCCGTCATTTCTCTGACCAAAGCGTTACCACCCACCGCGTCTTACACAGAAAGATTTACTTCTCCAGAAGCTTTGTGAAAGTGTCATGATGCTCTTCTTCAGCCTCTAATATGTCCTCAAACATTCTCCGTGTAGTAGTATCGTTTTCTTCAGCAGCAAGTTTTATGGTTTGTTTGTACAAAGCAATGGCTTCCTCTTCAGCTTTTACATTGTTTTTGATCATCTCTTCGAGGCTGTCGCCAATAAAGATTGGGTCAGGCTTGGTGGTTGGTTTTCCTCCAAGATAGTTCAATCGCTCGGCTATTGTTTCAGCGTGCTTCATCTCGGTGATGGCTATTTTTTTGAAGATTTCTTCTACGGAAGCGCCTTTAATGCCTACTGCAAGCACATGTTGCCACATGTATTGAATGGAGACTTGAAGCTCTCTTGCGATGGCTCGATTCAACAATTCTTTCAACTTTTTAGATGCCAATTTTTCTCACCTTAATTTAACGAAGCTAGAAAAGGGTTACAAAGTCCTCTTATTATATTTTATGCGACTTGCATAATGAAAAGCTGAAGCAAGAAAATTCGATGCTTTTCCTATTTTTGGTACACGTAGATGGTGTGGGATGGGTAGCCGAGTCGAGGATTCTCGCAGAAATTCTCTGTCCTAAGGGGTCTCCACCCCAAGATTTCATAGTCATGAGAGACGACTCGAGTGCCAGACTTCAACTCCTTCTCCAACTTTGGCTTGATCTTATCGTTTGCGCTGGTCGTAAGGTACAAGAAGATCACGTTTGCCTGATTGAGGTTGACTTTAAACATGTCCTCTTGAACGATGGTAACGCGGTCTTGGATTCCAAGCTCATGAATAGTTGATAAGGCTTTTTTAGCCAAATCCTCCCGCAGTTCAACACCAACCGCCCTAGCGCCAAATTCCTGCGCAGCCATAACCACAGTTCGTCCGTCTCCTGCGCCCAGGTCGTAGAAAGTTTCGCCGGGTTTCAATTCCGCAAGCGTTAACATATGCCTGACGACTTGAAGCGGCGTGGCGACGAAGGGAGCGATAAACAAGTTGAAAGTCCTCTTTTTGTGCTTCCAGATAGCCACTTGTCTTTCTTAAAGTTTATTGAATTTATTATGCCACGTAGGAGGTTTTCTTCTTGGGCATAGGCTCTCTTGCCTCGCCACACTTCATGCAGCTTTGCTGACAAAGCTCGAGATACTTCTCTTCGTCTTTTGTCACAGCTTCAGCCGCTTGCTGGCATAGCTCGCTCTGTTCGAGGCAGCCTGCTTCTTTGCATAGTTTTGAGATGGAACTGCAGCATTGTTGAACGTCTTCGGGGGTAAACGCGACACGATTTGTCCGTACAAGGAGGCAGAGTTCTCTCGCCAAGACGCAAGTTCGAACGTAGTTGAACCTGCTTAGGGTTTTCTCCCTCAGCATCTGTCTACTTAATTCGAAGCGTCTCTACTCCACTCGTGTGGTTAATTCTAAAACGGTGTCATTTAACCTTTTAGAAATTCCAATATCTACCGAAAATTCATCTC
>CAZPDY010000231.1:0-2720 GCA_964585455.1 uncultured Candidatus Bathyarchaeia archaeon
CGAACTGCTGGCTAAAAGATACAAAGCGAGAATGATGACCGTTAAAGAAGCCATAGCCGACAACGAGTCCGTTGTGGCTCTCCATGAATTGGAAGCGATGCAGGATGACTTGGTCAAGTTGTTCGATGAGCGGTTCGACGAGTTAAACGCAAAGATTGAAACTCTGCGTTCGCGCATCGGCGTTGAAACTGAGGAGACAATCGTTCCGACCCCCATACCTGAGCCCACGAAAGTCGAGGCAGAACCCTCTGAGAAAGTACCTGAAAAGAAGGAGAAAAAGAAACCCCCGAGAAGACCTGAGAAATCCCGCAAGACAGAGGCAGAAGAAAGAATAGAGAAGATTCGGTCGGAAGTGGAGAAGGTATTAGACCGCCTTGAACAGATGGAGGTCGAAAACTAGTCTTGGATTGGCGCGAAAACGCCAAGAGAATGGCTGCGGTGGAAGCAGCCAAGCATGTTAAAGACGGCTTTGTCGTTGGCTTGGGAAGTGGAACGACGGTTGCTTATGCTTTTCAGGAGCTTGGCAAGAGAATAAAGAAGGGCGAATTACGCGTTCACGGTGTCCCTACATCCCATCAAGCCTTCCTTTTGGCGGTAAAACATAGGATTCCCACGACAACGCTGGATGAGCATCCAAAACTCGATGTAACAATAGACGGTGCAGACCAGGTGGACGAAGACCTAAACATGATAAAGGGCATGGGCGGCGCGCTGACTAGGGAAAAGATAGTGGCTTCCGCGTCGAGAATGAACGTCATCGTCATAGACGAAGCGAAGTTGACGAAAAAACTGGGCACAAGTCAGCCAGTTCCGATTGAGGTTATGCCCTTTGCCTTGTCCCCTGTAACGGAGAGCATACGTGCGTTGCATGGTAGGCCTGTCCTGCGTGAAGCGGAGAAGAAGCTTGGTCCAGTGGTGACGGACGACGGAAACTTCATCCTCGACGTAGACTTTGGACCAATCAACAATCCAAAAGAGTTGAACCAGAAACTAAAGGCAATCCCAGGAATAATCGAGACGGGGCTGTTCATCGGAATGGCAAACGTAGTCTACGTTGGTGGAGAAGAATCCGTTCAAAAGCTTGAAAGGTAATTGCCCATTATTTGCAAGGTTCACTGCTCAACGAGTAAGGCTTCTGCCACCTCTCTAGCTCTTGCTCCTGTGAAGGGATTTTTGATAATCTCCTTCAGGTAATCTTTCCACACTAGGTCTAAGGCTCTTCTCCACGCCTCGAACTTCTCCATCAAATTCTGACGTGCCTTCTCGTGGAGCATGCAGTAACCTTCGCTTGCTGCTTCTTTGTCACATATTTTGCATTTTGGCATCTTTCTTTCTCCATTCTTTCTCCGGGCAAGCGGGGTTTAGGCATAAACTCCAAGGTTTTTTCCCTTTTCTACAAAGAATCGCGGTTGGCCAGCCGCAGACATTGCAGCTTTTTCTTGTCGGTTTAACGACGCCGAGTTGTGGGAGGGGAGCGGTGGTCCTGCAGCCGTTTTTGAAGTAGTTGGTGCATCCGACGAAACGTTTGCCCGTTTTGCGGGAGTGGAGAATCATGAGTTTGCCTGTCTTGCATGTGGGGCAATCGCCGATTATGCGTTCTTGTAGACTTGACAGTCCTACTGCCTCGTTTAAGGCCTGACCAATCGTTTCCTCACGGCTCTTCAGTTCTTCCAACGCTGACTTCAAGCGATTTATGGCTTCGTCTAATACGTTTTCTCGTTTTTCTTCGCTGTTCTGGATGCGCTGCATTTTCTCTTCGAGTTCTCGTGTTAGCTTCACGGAGACGATTGAAGGCGCATGTTTCAGGAGGATTTCGGTTACGTCGTGACCCAGCTCCGTTACCCCCATGCTTTCTTCTGAGATGTACTTTCTGTCGTAAAGTGTCTGTATAATGTCGGCTCTCGTAGCCTTGGTGCCGATTCCTTCTTTTTCCATTTTTTTCAGGAGGCTGCTGGGGTTGTAACGTGGGGGCGGCTTGGTGAACTTATCCTCACAGCTTATCTCATCAACCCTCGCATTTTCGCCTTGTCTGATGTCTGGAAGCAAGATTTCGTAGGAACGAACGTAGGGCTTGTAGAAGCATATCCACCCATCTTCGACTATTTTGCGTCCAAACAGGAAAAAGAGGTATCCATCCACCTTTATCTCAGCTTTTATGCTCTGTTTTACTGCGGGTTCGCCGAACACCGCCATAAAACGCTTTACAATGAGGTCTAAGAGTTTTCTCTCAGCAACGTCCAGCTTGCGTTCTGGGAGGTTGCCCGTTGGATAGACAGCGGGGTGTGCGGGGTCTTCTTTTTTTCCTTCTCGCGGCTTTAGCTTTTCGAAGCCGAGAAGTTCTGAAGCCAGTTCTCTGTAGGTTGGTTCTCGGCTCAACCCAGAGAGGATGGATTTGTAGTCGATTGTTGGGGGCAGTTTTTGGCTGCTCGTTCTCGGATAAGAGATTAACGCGTCTAAGTAGAGGCGTTCGGCTAGGGCGGTCGTCTGTTTCGGGTTGTAGCCGAAGAGGCGGTAGGCTTCGCTCTGGAGGGAGCCGAGGTCAAAGGGCACCGGAGGGTCCTGTTTGAATGTTTTCTCTTCGATTAGAGCTATTTCTCCTGTTTTTCCTCTGCAAGCCTCGACGACGGCGTCTGCTTCGGCTCTGCTTTCAATCGTTTTCTTCTCGTACTCTGCTTCGTAGAGCTTGCCTTGAATCTCAAACAGTGCCTTGATGGTCCAGT
>CAZPDY010000232.1:0-2716 GCA_964585455.1 uncultured Candidatus Bathyarchaeia archaeon
AAGCTAGCTAGAAGCACCTACAGGCATCAGTCCAAAATCAGGGCAATCAGCGGCTTGATCTTGATAAGCTACGCCCTGTACCTCATCATTTTTGTCCTGCTTCACGTCCGCGTTTGAAGCTTGGTCTGCCCTTAGTAGTCGACTCTGTATATCTTGCCCTTGCCGTTGTCGAAGAGCTTCGTAAAATGCTGCGGGGGCAGAGTATCATCGAACAACAGGCGTAGCAACGTCGCCTGAGAGCCCAACGCCGTAGGCTGATAGACTCCGTCTTGTTGAGTTAGGTAGTCTGAAGCATTGTACCCGGCGATTTCAGCTATCCAGCCGAACTTCTGCAATTCGTCGGGTACGAAGACTACCGCATACGTCACGCCGTAGCTTCCCATAACGGGGAGAGACTGCTCCTCGGGCAGCATGAAGATCCTCGCCAAGTCATGAATTCTCTCAGAAGATCCCCACGTTCCGAAAAGTTGGGCTTCCATGTTGTGCCATGGATCTCGGCTAGCTCCAACAGAATTCCAAATGTCCTTCGACGGGTAAGCCTCCATCACTTCCCTGTGACTCCACAGCCTAACCGCCCGCCCGTAGTCCCACCAGCAGAGCACTACAGAGCCCAGAGGCGTGAGTTGTTCGATTTGGGCAAAAGTCTGTGGCATGCCTTCTTCCTCAGAGAAATACTTGAGGACGGCATCTTCCCTCTGTCCAAAGTTAATTCTCAGACCAGCCAACACCAAGACTACGGTTAGGATGCTTATGACGAGTATCGCGAAAAGCCATTTGTGACGCCCAAATTTCATTTTCATAAGGTTATCCTTCTTTCGAACAGGCTCGTTAGGTGACTATTCCCATGCGGTGGAGCTCTTCGTCGAGGCTGTTTCTCGTCTGCTTCAAACGTTGCCTCCTCTCCACGTATTCGTCGCCACCTATTTTGCCAGCCCGGAAATCTTCGTCGAGCTTCGCCAACTGTGCCTCGATGTCCGCCACTCTTGCGCGGAGCTGATCAACGTACGAGACAGCTGCCTCTTCTTTCACGATCTGCGCCGGAGTGAGTGCAGCTTTGATTACCCCGTCTTCTATCTTCAGTATGCGGTCTGCTACTCGTGCAATATTGGGATCGTGGGTCACCATTATGATAGTCTTGCCGAGTTCCTTGTTCACCCTCGACAGATAATCCACGACGATCTTAGCGTTCACCGTGTCCAACTCGCCCGTGGGCTCGTCTGCCAACAACACAGGAGCATCGTTCGCCAACGCTGCGGCTATGGCTACACGCTGTCGCTCACCCCCGCTTAGCTCGTCTGGTTTGTGGTGGGCACGTTCCGTTAAACCCACAGTCTCTAGCAGTTGCTTGACCCTTTGACCGCGGGATGCGTGAGAGGCGCCCATCGCTATCATGGGCAACTCGACGTTTTCGGCGGCGGTTAACGTTGGAATCAAGTTTAAGGTTTGGAAAATGTGCCCCACATGTTTTCTCCGAAAGCCCACGAGTTGCGAAGGCTGCAAAACCGTCACCGTGACGTCGCCAACTTGCACGCTGCCCGCGGTTGCTTGGTCGAGTCCGCCCACTATGTTGAGCAGTGTGGTCTTGCCGCTTCCACTTGGACCGATGACTGAGACCATTTCTCCCTCTTCTACTTCCATGTTTAAGCCCCTGAGGGCTTGAACTTCGACACTTCCCAAGTGGTATACCCGTATCAAATTTTTCACTACTATCATGTCTCTCATGCTCTCACAATCCTCTCCAGCCTTGAAACATACCTTTTCGTGATGGCGATTATCGGGAGTATCGAGGAGGCAAAAACTAGAATCAAGGATGCTGCCAGAATTATTATGGCGTCTAGTGGGAACACCATGCGATGAACCACGAGCGTGACGTATTGGGAAGCGTTGAGGGCGGCTACGCTGCCGTGGACTATGATTAAACCCACTATGGCTCCTAGTATTACTGAGAAAACTATGATGGACGTGTTCTCAGCGAGAAGTATCGTGATTAGTTGTTTGAAGGAGAGTCCGCGAACGTTCATTATGGCCACTTCCTTCTTGCGTTCCTGCAAGCTCACGAGCGCGACTAGGGCAGTAGCCACCGAAGCCGCCACCACCGCGAAAATTACCCCTATTCGTTGAACGTTCTTGGTGCCGCTCAATATTAGGTTGACTTCTCGCTCCTTAATCTGTTCGTCAACTGAGTAAACATAGCTGATGTCGGTTGAGTTGAGGTCGCGAATCTGATCAGCTACGCTCGTTCCGTTCACACCCGCTTCAAGCTTGACTAGGATTTCTCCGAAAGCAAACACGGAACTACTCAGTGAGCGGTACAGGTTTGCGGGAACGTACGACCAGAAGGAATAACTCGGGTAGAGTTGGCGGGGTCCGTAAACAGGCTGAGCCCCACCGCTTGTTTGCGGTCCAAAGAACCCCACCACTCTGAGTCTTGCGGCTCTGGAGCCGACGACGAGAGTGAAGAAGTCGCCGATTCCGAGTTCTAAGTTGCCCGCCGATGTACGCTCTAAGATAATCGTGTTGTTGTCGTTAGCCATTTGTTGAAATGCCGCTGCGACGTCGCTTCCTGTGAACCATTCATTCTCGTAGTAAGCTGTCGACAACCATTCTTGAGGCTCGACGGCGACGAGTGATGTGTCTCCCCCGCTGAAAGAATACTCTATAGTTGCTGACTCGACTCCGGGTAAACTCGTTATGTTTCCCATGACTTCTGTTGTGT
>CAZPDY010000233.1:0-2695 GCA_964585455.1 uncultured Candidatus Bathyarchaeia archaeon
GCAGGAGGCTGGGACGCAGTTTTGGATGAGCTTCTCTAATGCCTCCAATCGTTTTGTGGGTGGTGGGTCGTGGTGTTCGAGGAGTTCTGCGAGCTTGTCGCTGTCGGTGGTTATGCTAATGGCTACCATGCTCGGAGTCGTCTGGAGTAGGTCGATGTCTCTTGTGACGAGGTTGGATTTCGTTATTATTTGGAGTTTGTAGTGGTGTCTGGAGAGGATGTGGAGGCATTTTCTCGTCAAGCCGAGGGTAGCCTCTAAGGCTGGGTAGGGGTCGCTGGAATTAGCTATTGAGATGAGCTCGTCCTTCAGTTTGGAGGCTTCTTTTTCAAGTCTGGAGATTAGGTGTTGTTTGGGTCTGCAGTGGTGGAAGTCGGGGACGTAGGAGCTGACATAGCAGTAGAGGCATCCATGTGGGCAGCCTGTGTAGGGGTTTAGGGTTAGTTTTTGGGGGCAGGTGCAGAGGCTTGATTTCCAAGGGTCGAAGGGCGTGATTAACATAGGGATGCTGCATAGAAAGGGAACACGTCGAAACATTTAACCATTAATGTGCAACGGTGCGATTGCGCGAGCAAAAATGGGAGATTGTTCTAAAACGTAGAACTAAATAGGTTATCAAGTATCTCAACTGGGGAAAGATGCGGACAGCTAAAATAGAGAAGTCTATATATCATTTACATAGAATTGTGGCAGTCTTCGCTTGCTTGCTGCTGCTGCTGGTATCCGCTTATCTCCCATTTCTCACAGCGAGTTACAGTAACATAATTGAGGATAACTTTGACATAACTTATTGGTCTTACAAGTCTCGGATTCTGTCTTTGCGTTGGTATGGCGGCGGTTTAGAGGAACTTTGGTTTGGCACCTATTGGTTTGCAGAAAGCGAAGACCCATATTCGTATTTGCCCCCTTCCACTCTGAATATCTCATGGGTTCTCATTGTGACGTTCTTGATGCAAGTTCTCACAATAGCTCTAGGCTCTGTTGCCCTGTTTCTAAAGAGAAAACTAGCAAAACTTCTCCCAGCAATATCATGTTTATTTGTAGTCCTCCTAATGGCATACGTAGGCATTCAGGTTCAAAGGCAAACATATAGTCTTTTAAAGCATGAACTGGGGTTTTGGCTTTGCTTCCTTGCCGCGTTGTTATTTCTGGTTGCGTTTCTTCTGCATCTAAAGAGTGAACGAAGTCCTTCTTGACCCTCAATCCTTTCTCTGAAAGGTCTCTCCCCCTCAGAATTTTCGTGTGGTAAAGTTTATTAGATGCGCCTCTGACTCTATGGCTTTAGCTCCAAAAAACCGGACCATAAAAAATATGAGGAGACCCGCCTTTTCGGGTCGGATGACACCCGGTCCCGTTGGAGGAAACCCCCAGTTTGAAAACCCAGCCCCAGAAAAGACCTTCCCTTCAATTAAGCCCAAACGACAGTTTTTTGGAGGCAAGCTAAAAATGGCTGCAATCAGCCAAGACGAGTTACTGCTTCTCCAGAAATCCTTCTTCAAAGAAAAAGGACTAGTCAGGCAGCACTTGGACTCGTACAACGAGTTCATCGACCACGGACTACAACAAGTAATAGACGAAGTCGGAAGCATCGACATCGAGCTTCCCGAAAGCCCCTACAAGATAAAACTCGGACAAGCCTGGATAATCGACCCCCAGACCCGCATAAGCGGACCCTACATAACCGAAGTCGACGGCACCAAACACGAAATTTTCCCCCTCGAAGCAAGGTTCCGCAGCCTCTCCTACGTGGCACCAGTCGCCATAGAAATGACCCCGATAATCGACGGAAGAGAACAAGACACCGAACTCGTCCTCATCGGCGACATACCCGTCATGCTCAAGTCAAAACTCTGCGTCCTCTCCCAACTCCAACCCGAAGAACTCATACTCCACGGCGAAGACCCCAACGACCCAGGAGGCTACTTCGTCATAAACGGCTCCGAACGAGTCATCGTCGCCCTCGAAGACCTAGCCCCCAACAGAATAATCGTAGACATCGACACCAGAGGCGCCCACCCAGTCTTTCAATCCAAAATATTCTCCACCACCGTCGGCTTCAGAGCAAGAATAGAGCTGCGCCTCAAATCAGACAGCGCCCTCTACGTCACCATCCCCGGCGTCCCATCCGAAGTCCCCCTCATAATCGTCATGAGAGCCCTAGGACTCGAATCCGACAGAGAAATCGCCGAGACAGTCTCCCCCGACCAAGAAATCCACAATATGCTCGACCCCTCCTTCGAAAAAGCCACAGGAGTAGAAACCGTGAAAGAAGCCCTCGAATACATAGGCAACCGCGTAGCCCACGGACAAGTACTCGAATACCGACTCCAAAGAGCCCAAAGCATACTGGACAAAAACTTCCTCCCCCACCTAAACCACACCGAAGAAAACCGCCGAGAAAAAGCAGTTTTCTTGGGCGAAATGGCCTGCCGCGTGATAGAACTAAAACTCCTGAAAAGGATAACAGACGACAAAGACCACTTCAAGAACAAAAGACTCAAGCTCGCAGGACCACTTCTCGGCGACCTCTTCCGAGTCGCCTTCCGAAACCTCTGCAGGGACATAAAATACCAACTCGAAAGGATGGGTTTCAAACGACAGATGATAACCGTCTCCGCAGCCGTCCGCCCAGGCATAATCTCAGAGCGCCTACAACACGCCCTCGCAACGGGAAACTGGGGCAGAGGAAGAGTAGGCA
>CAZPDY010000234.1:0-2691 GCA_964585455.1 uncultured Candidatus Bathyarchaeia archaeon
GGTTCACGGGGCGACGGAGGCGGCGGTTACTAAGCTGGACGTGTTGTTTCCGAACTCTAAGAACGTGGCTAGTTTTGATGATTTGCCTCTGGAAGCGAAAGGGTTCATCGGTAAGGTTGAGAAGACGACTGGGGTGCCTGTGACAATCATTGGTACGGGGCCTGGTGCTTTGGATATAATCGACAGACGATAGAGTCTCTGAGCGCGTCTCTGCGCCTGGTTTAGACCGTCCTATAAGGCTCCAGATGTCATCGAAGAGTGGGGTTGTATGCTCTTGCGAGTTGGTTGTTAGCCTCTTGTGACGCCGAAGATTGAGAGGTGAGTCGTCTCCGCGAAGATCAAGTTGTTTTCAGTGTCAATTTGCACGGTGACGTCTTGCCATCGTTCTGATGGTTCTAATTCTTGTCCATAGTGGCTGCAGAGGATGACTGCGTCGTAGAGGAATATGCGTCCATCTTTGTCTATGTCGCAGTCGGGGTCGTAGCCTGTCTCGCCTTCTTTGACGCCGTAGCGTACGAGCAGCTTTACGGCGTCGTAGATGTCCACGTCGTAGTCGCCGTCCAAGTCCCATGGAATAGTGATGTGCTGCATCAGTTGCAGGTTGCTTTCTTCTTCTCCAGTCATGTTTGTGTCGTCGTAAGTGATTCTGATTCGAATCGTTCCCGAGTACTCTGCCGTCGTTTCGATACTATAGTATTGGTCTATCGTGTATCCTAGGGGCGGGTCCGGCCCAGTTCCGTTCTTGTCAACAGTTGTAGATCCGTTTATCGTGACGCTCTCGAAAATTATGCAGACATCGTCTACTGGAAATACTGTAACGTTCTCGCCTGTCGCGGTTGAAGAGCCAATTGGGCTCATTAGAGGGTATCTGTCCGTGTTGTTTGTCCCGAGGACATATGGAATGTCTCCGATACCGTCGGGACCGTTTATGTTCTGACCTGTCCCTCTGTATACGTCTATGCCATAGTAGTTACTCCAATAGTTACCGCCGGAGGGATAGCCGTCATCCCAAGCATTGGCAGCTGAGTTGATAAGAAGGAATGGAGTTGAATTGTCTACAAAGTTGTTATGGAAAATGAAGTTGCCCGGAGAGGACCAGCTAATGATTCCTAACCCGTTTCCACTTATGCTGTTCCCGTAGATGTTGTTAGTCGAACAAGATGAATACAGGAGGATGCCGCTGTCGTTTGCAGTCACGTTATTTCCGGAGATGTCGTTGTCAAACGAAGAAGAGAGAAGGTATATGCCAACATGGTTTGCGGTCAAGGTGTTCCCGGAATTTTCATTCCCTGAAGATGAAGAGAGGGCGATGCCATTATTGTTGTTTCCAGTTACATTGTTTTCAAGAATGCTGGTGTTTGTAGAAAAAGATAAACTGATGCCATCGTTGTTGGTCGTTACATTGTTTTCGGAAACACTGTTGCCCGAAGAATTGCCGAGGTAGATGCCGACACTTATGCCTGCGCCGTTTCTTATAGTGTTGTGGGAAATCCTGTTGTTCGAAGCGTTTAAGAAAGCTATGCCATAACCGCTGTTTGCTGTTATGCTGTTCTCGGTTATGTTGCTCGAAGAGGAAGAATCGAACCAGATGCCTTTTTCGCTTGTTGTTATATTGTTTCCTGTAACACTGTTGTTCAAGGAATAGTATAGATAGATGCTGTAGTCGTTTGCTGCTAGGTAGTTTCCGGAAAGCGTGTTGAAGGATGACCTGAAAGCGAAGATGCCATACTCAAAGTCACGAATGGCTGTGTTTCTGACCGTCACGTTAGTCAATCCAAGGCTGGTTAGGTAGAGCCCTGTTCCAGTTCCTGTACCCTGAAGTGCGTATCCGTTTCCATCCAGTATTATGTTACTTCTCTGAACCTCTATGGAGTCATTAATGTTGTTTGTGAAAGTGTAGACGCTTCCATCCCTCGCTATTGGTGCCCAAGAAGGGTCTACTGAGCCATCAGCCCTAATGTAAATCGTATCAGAGGCGTTAACTGGTTGAATGTTAGACGTTAGCGTTAACACGCCGACCAGAAGCAGAGTCATAATTAACACTGAAGCTGTTCTTTTCACCCTTATCTCCTCCCACAGAATAAGAAGGTGCGCTCGCAACTATTATCGTTTTTGGAACAGTCTTCTATCCCATGCGGGCTAGTGTTTCCAAATTCCTAATGCCGTCTTCAGTTCTTTATGCGTCTCCGCATACTTCTCCATGGCAATGCCACGCATTTTTGCGTCGACTGCTTGTCTCATCGCAGTGGCTCCAGCGATTGTGCCGTTTTCATGACCGTGAATTCCGCCACCCGCTTGGATGACAAAGTCTTTTCCGAAGATGTCGATTAGGGCTGGAACTAAGCCTGGGTGAAGACCTCCCGAAGCCACTGGCAGAACAGGCTTCAAGCCGTCCATCTCACTCCTTAGTGCCTCGCAGTTTTCCACAACCTCTTCTCTCTCCTCAGACATCTTCCCCACAGCCGTTCCCACGTGGAGCTGGTCCACCCCGATTATCCTCGACGCCTTCGCGATTACGCGCATGGAGATTCCATGTTTGGGGTTCTTTGTAAACGCTGCGTGCCCCGCTCTGTGGGCATGGATAAGTAAGTTGAAGTTCTGGTTTCGCAGTGTTTGCAGGGCGGCGAAGCCGCAGGTTAGAATGTCTATCATGGCGTATCTTCCGCCGTGTTCTTCTACGAACTGTGCCCG
>CAZPDY010000235.1:0-2685 GCA_964585455.1 uncultured Candidatus Bathyarchaeia archaeon
GGATTAATGTCGGAGTACTGTATCAACATTCCCCTTTGGAGCCGTTTGGAGTTTTGGGCTTACAGCAGACGTCTCACGGACGTCGTGGGCATGGATGGCACGGGTTTGGAGAACAGTTACACTTTTCTGAATGTCCGCAAGGTCGATGACCCCGACACCCCGAATGACGAATCGCAAGAACCGATCATAATGGGGACGGTGCAGGCACCAGTAGCTCTTAACGTTTTGTACTCTAGCTGGTACTACGACTACGCAGTCCTTGACAGAGTCTTCACCAGTCTTCTCGCAGTGCAACCATACAACCTCGCAGAAGACAGCCCTTGGGTAGCCCAAGACTGGGAAGCATCCACTTGGTATGACCCGCAAGACGCCCAGGTAAAGACGAAGGTTACGTACTGGCTGCGAAAAGACGTGTTCTGGCGTGCTCCAGTAACTGGCGAACTGGTTAGGCAGTTCACCGCATACGACATCGAATTCACGATTTGGTACATCCACGCGTTCGCCGATTGTTGGGCGTGGGACGGCTTCGAGAACGTCCACCACACAAAAGTTATCGACGACTCCACGATTGAAGTATACTTTAACACGAACAACTTCTGGCTACAATACAACCCGACTGGTCCTCTCCTACCGGGGGACGAATACTTACCCCTGCTCTGCGGCATAAGTTCGGCTACATTCTATTCAGACGGTACCAATTGCACCGCGTCCACAAAATACGTGTTTACCGACGAACCAGTCGTGAAAGTGGCCAACACAAACATCGACGGCACACCCTTGTTAGAGGGTGTCGACTTCGAAATCCTCGCAACGACCGCACCAAGCTACATCCACAACGAAATCCACTTCCTCGCTGACTTACCTGCTGGCACTGTTACCATCGACTATTATACCCCGACTGTTGACCCCGAGGGCTACTACTTAGGCAACCTCGACTGGACCCAAACATTCTACAGCATCGGACCCTACTATCCCGCAGACATCGTCCCGGGCGTAGGTGGCTACGCGGTTCTCGAATGCAACCTGTCTCATTTCTTAGGAGCTCCGCTTCTGGGTGAGATTAACTGGATGTGGACGTTTACGGGAACCGTTAAGCCTCGCAGCGGCTACTACCAAGTAAACCTATTCGACGCGGTGAAACTTCTTACTTCTTACTGTAGTCGCGGAGACGGCATTCCAGACACTAATTGGTTTCCAGGAGCAGACCTGGATCAAAATGATGTGGGTCACGTAGGTCTCTACGACGCCGATACTATATTAGCCAACTATGGAAAGAAGTTTGGGACACCACCAGATTAGCGCTCCTAACCCATGATTCATTGAAATGAGCTGCCTTAACTTGCCATCTAAATCTGTAAAACCTTGAGTATCGTCATTGTTCCAAGCAGAACTGTCAGCATACCAATTATCAGCTTCATTTTTTTGCTCTCAACTCTTCTCACGATAAAAGCCGCTACAGGTGTAGAAAACGCGATACCTATCGACAGCAAAATCAGCAGCAACCAGTCGATGTTTTGGCTGACCAAGAAATAAGTAAACGCGGCAGCAATGCACGTGATTCCCTCCGCTAACGAGGTTATTCCTATGGCGCCCTTCACCTCCACCCCCGTCAAGAGTTGACCCGCAATGACTATTGGTCCGTACCCTCCGCCGCTTATCCCCTTGTTGAGGCGGCGAAAGAGCCCAAACATGATAGCCGAACCCACGAGAATCGATAGCTCTTGTTCCTCGCGGCTAGGATGATGATGCCTGAGATGGCAACTGAGGCTCCAATGTAGAGGTTTAAGTAAAGAGCTGGCAAGCTTACCGCAACCAATACCGCAATCATAGACCCCGCCAGACTTAGGACTGCAAGTGTCATCGCAATCTTGAAGTGCTGGCTTCCAATCGACAGGTCAACGTTCTTGAACCTATGATGGAAGAGGGCAGCCAAGAAATTTCCAATGAGCTGTGAGACTAAAACGGCTGGAACGACTCGCAGGGGGTCAAAGCCCAAAATGAGTAGCATGGGGGTCATCAGTGTTCCGTAGCCCATCCCGAAAGAAGCATCGACGATTCCAAACGAGAACGCAAAGACAACTAGAAAGAGATAATCCAGCGGGAACATGCAGATTCGTCCTAACCATAGTCGAGAGTAATACTTAACGCCTCTCGTCTTTGGCGTTCAACGGTTTGTCTGCAGCCTTTTTTCGTCGATTGACAAAGTATTTGTCGAAGACTTTCTCCCAATCAACCTTGTACAGAACATAAATGACTATAATCAGAAGCGCCATCGTGATGGCGGCGCCAACCCAGCCGTTCTCGCCCCCGAAGATGATCCTCAGGATGTCTCCGTAGGCTTTTCCGAAGGAAGCCAGAATGTAACACATCAGAAACTTCCCAGCGAGAGCCGGAACAAACGCTCTGACGGGACTGTAACGAAGAATGCCTAAGGGGATGAAGAGCAAATCGTCTGGGAGCGGAGTTAAGGCGAAGAAGAAGATGGCTAATGGGCTGTATTTGCCGAAAATCTTGAGGAGGTAATCCATTTTTCTCTGTCTCCGTTCGCTGATTATCCTTCGTCCATAATACCCAAGCAAGTAGCCAGCGAACTCTCCGAGGGCTGCGCCAAAGCCTCCACTAATCGTCAAGAGCAGTGGGTCCCATCCTGCGGCGCCCAGTCCTAGGATTACGAGGGTGTAGGGT
>CAZPDY010000236.1:0-2682 GCA_964585455.1 uncultured Candidatus Bathyarchaeia archaeon
GTGCCAGAGCGACCTGCAACTCATCCGCCGAGACCCCTCTATTCTCCATCAAAGTGCTGTCGAGTTCGACGACTATCTCCTCATTCTTCGGGTCATCGTAAACTGCTTTAGCCACGTCCTCCACGACGGTGTAGATTATGTTGCGGGCAATCTCGGTGGCTGCTTCCTTACTCTTCCGACGATCTTTGTCGAGGTAGATAGACATGATAGGAGTGGAAGGAATCCGCCTAGCGTCGACGATTTCGATGAGCCGCGGCAACCCCAAGGTGACGTTCTGCTCTCTTACACCCGCATAGTGGAAGGTACGCAGTGTCATCTGTGTGCCGGGTTCGCCTATAGACTGTGCTGCTACAATGCCCACCGCTTCTCCGGGCTCCACGAGGGCGCGCTTGTAATGCTTCAGCGTCAAATCAATGGTCTGGTCTACGGCTTCCTTGTTCAGCTTCGCCCTGCTCAACTCCTGCCTCAGCTCGGCTACCAGTATGGGTGTGAGCCCTTGCTCCACTTCCTTCAGCTTCTCGTCGATGTATTTTTCAGTCGCGGCTCTACCGCCGCCCATCTTTATGCTGATTTGGTCTACGAGTCTGCTGACGTTCACGGCTTTGCCGTGGTCGCTCTTCGCGGGGTCAACTCCGTCTTCGCCGTAGCTGAACTGGATTATATCACCGACAGAGTTTCGAGCAGTCCCGTCGTACTCGATGCGCAGGTGCTCGAGGGCGTTGATGAGCCTTCTCTGCATGTAGCCGCTCTGCTGTGTTCGCACGGCTGTGTCCACCAAGCCTTCCCGACCTCCCATGGCGTGGAAGAAGAACTCCACGGGGTCTAAACCAGTCTGGTAGGAGGAGTAAACGAAGCCTCTCGCTTTGGGAGACGGGTCTCCCGGCTCAAAGTGGGGCAGCGCCCGTTCCACGTAGCCCCTCATTATGCGCTTTCCGCGGACTGACTGTTGCCCAACCGAGGCGGTCATCTGTCCTATGTTCAGGTTGGAGCCTCGTGCCCCAGTTCTGGTCATGACGATGCCCGAGTTCTCGATAGTGAAATCCTCGTCCGCAATTTTTCCAGCCCCATCCCTCGCTTGCGCCAGCTCGTTCATCACGTAGATTTCAAAAGAGTCCATAAGCGACTGTCCCGGAAGCCTCTGAAGCGTTCCCCTTCTGTAAGCGACGATAAGTTCTTGAACATTTTTCTCGTGCTTTTCTAACGTCTTAGCAATCCTTTCTCGGGCTTTGGCTGAAAGCTCCAACTCGTCGAAGGAATACGTGAAGCCTCGAATGGACATGAAAAGCTTAAGCAACTGGCAAATCTTGTTCAAGAATTCGCGTCCTCGTTGAGCACCGTAGTCCTTGATTATGCGGTGAAGGATGCTTTCCGACTGCTCGGCGCCTATCGACCTTCTGTCGATGATGCCTGACTTCAACACGCCGTTCTTAATCACGACAAAAGCGTCGTGGGGACAGCCCTCTTTGTCGCATTTCGGACAGCTCTGGCATATCGTGGCTTTCAGCGAGTAGTTGAAGTCTTCAGGTAGGAAGAGGCTGAATATTTGTTTCCCAGTCCACATGGGCTCCGGCTTTGCCACTTCAGGTTCAGGCAGAGGACCTTCGTATCCCGACGCGGTCAGCAGTCTGCAGACCTCTTCCCTGTCTAGGCAAGTGGTTCTTTTGGTGAGGAGGTAAGCAGAGGTGATAAAGTCTCGAATGGCGCCTATTATCGGTCCACCGAACCTTGGAGAAAGTATCTGGTCTTGCACCTGCATCAGTACGAGAGACTCTGTCTGAGCTTCTTCACTCTGAGGAATGTGAAGGTTCATCTCGTCGCCGTCAAAGTCCGCGTTGTACGGTGGGCAGACGCAGAGATGCAGACGAAATGTCTTGTAGGGCAACACTTTAACGCAGTGCGCCATAATCGACATGCGATGAAGAGAAGGCTGACGATTGAAGATAGCGATGTCTCTGTCTTTGAGATGCCGCTCGACGACGAAGCCAGTCTCTATCGCCTCAGCAACTTTTTCTCGGTCGACCACGAATTCTAGCCTAATCCTCTTCCCATCAGGCCTAACAACATAAAGAGCGCCTGGGTAGTTGCTAGGTCCGTTCCTGACGAAGGCTCGCATTTCCTCGAGGTTCCAGCGGGTAACTTTTTCTGGGAAAGACAGTTTCATCGCAACGTCTAAGGGGACGCCTACGTCGCTGATGTCTATGTTGGGGTCGGGGGAAATAACCGTCCTAGCCGAAAAGTCCACGCGTTTTCCTGAGAGGTTGCTCCTGAATCGTCCCTCTTTTCCCTTGAGGCGCTGAGACAGCGTCTTCAACGCCCTTCCAGAACGGTGCCTCGCAGGGGGGATTCCAGAGGCTTCGTTGTTGAAGTAGGTAGTCACGTGGTATTGGAGCAGTTCCGAGAGATCTTGAATGATGAGAGTCGGCGCTCCTGCTTCCATGTTCTCCTTCAGACGCTGGTTAATCCGTATGATGTCCACGAGCTTATGAGTGAGGTCGTCTTCGGAGCGTATTCCCGACTCCAGAGTAATCGAGGGTCTAACGTAGACTGGGGGGACGGGTAGAACTTGGAGAACCATCCATTCAGGCCTAGCGGTCTTTGGGTTGAAGCCGAAAAGCTCCAAGTCCTCGTCAGGTATCCTCTCCAGCCTTTCCCGAACTATGCTCGGAGTCAGCTGCGGAGAAC
>CAZPDY010000237.1:0-2674 GCA_964585455.1 uncultured Candidatus Bathyarchaeia archaeon
GCTGAGAGTATCGCACGCCTCTCCTTGAACCTCATCGAGCCTCTGACTCGGAAAGATGAGGAGAGAGTAAAGGCGGAGTTGGAGGCTTACCTGAATGCGTATTAAAACCGTAACCTTAGAGAACATACGCTCCCACGCAAAATCGAGAATCGACTTTGAGAGGGGGTTCAACTGCCTCGTCGGCGGCTTGGGCACGGGCAAATCCAGCATACTCTACGCTATCGACTTCGCCCTCTTCGGCGACCCCCTGACACGAAGCTACCATTACCTTCTACGCGAAGGAGAAGGTGTGGGAAAGGTAACGGTCGAGTTTCTGTTGAACGGTAAGACCTACCGCATCGAGAGAGGACTAAAAAAACGTGGAAAGGGCATAGCCCAAGACGTGGAGAGCCTAAACTTCTACGAAGAAGACAGGCTCCTCGCCAGCGTGAAGAACGAAGCCGTCGCCGAACAACTGAAAACCATAACTGGCTTGGACAAGGAGATTTTCCGCGAAATCGTGTGGGTACGACAGGAGCATTTGAAAGAGTTGCTGGACGTGGCTCCTCGGGAACGGCAGAAACGGTTAGACCAGCTGTTCGGGCTGAGCGACTACGAAGAGGCTTGGAACAACATACGAGAGGTTCAGAAAGAGTACGAGGGCGAGAAGAAAGCCTACGAGAAAGACTTCGACGTGTTGAGCATCGAAAAACTGGAAGCAGACTACCACAAGGCTGTGGAAGAATTCTCAGTGCTCGAAAGAGAAACCCTAGAACTGGGCACTACGCTGCAAAAAGCCCAAACTGCGTTGCAGGCAGCGTCCGCTGAGCTTCAGAGCCTCGAAAAACTGAGAAAACAAACGGAGGAACTGTCTAAGAAAGAGGCTGAGCTTCAAACGAACATCCAGAACACTGAAGACATGTGTGCGAGGCTCGCAGATGATGTTCAAAGAAAAACATCTGCCATCAACGAATTCAAAAAACGCTTGGAGACCCTCGAGACGCATGTGGACACGCAGAAAAAGCAGCTTAAGGAAGTGGGGTTAGCTCCAGATTTGACGGTTGAGGAATTGAGGCTGCAGTTGGCGTCTTTCGACGAGCAGGTTACGGGCATAAGAGCCGAACAAGAAGCAGCGAGAAAGGAAACCCAAGCCTCGAAGCAGCGAGTAGCCAACCTCGCAAAAGAAAGCAAATGCCCCCTCTGCCTGCAACCTCTGACAGAAGACTACAAAGCACACATGCTGAAGCACATCGAAGAAGAGAACCTGGAAAGAGACAGAAGACTCTCAGAACTGCAGAAGGACCTCAAAGAACTAGAAAAACTGAAGACCATCGTCAATAAGGCGCACTTAGACCTGCAATCACACATCCCGAGAATACAAGACACGAAAGCCAGAGTTGTTGAAGAGGAAGAGTCCAAGGAGAAGCTGAAAGAAGAGTTCGAGGAGCAGCAACGCCGAGAGGAAACCCTTCGGACACAACTCGAGGAGACTCGCAAGGAAATCTTGAAGTTTGACATTTCGGAGCTGGAGAACGCCCGCAAACTTCATGACGACGCCATCAACCAATACCATTCAGTGAAGGCTAAGTTGGAGTCAAGCGAAGTCCGCAAGAAAGACGCATCTCTGAGGATCGAAGACTTTCGCGAACGTCTCGAACGTGCCCAACAAAAGATGGAAAGGGTGGAGAAGATAGAGAAGCTGGTGGAGACTGTCGACGGAATTCGCGATGCCTACAGGAGCATTCAGCCTAAACTGCGCACCGAATTCATCAAAATCCTCGAAAGTGTGATTCAACAAGTCTTAGACAGCCTAGTGGGCGAAGAGGGCTCAGCGTTGGTTGCCCGCATTGATGAGACTTACACTCCCTCCATTCGAAGCCAAGAAGGCTACGAGAGAGAGGTTTCATACCTTTCGGGCGGAGAACGCACCCTCCTAGCCTTTGCCTACCGCTTCGCTTTAGGTCAGCTTATCATGCAAGCTCGGACTGGCCATGGGCTGCAGATCCTCCTCTTAGACGAGCCCACGGAAAGCCTCGGTAGAGAAGACCGCTCCGTTGACCGTCTAGCCGAAGCCATCGCCCGCCTCAAAGCCATAGAACAGATAATCGCGGTTACTCACAACGAAGCCTTCGCTGAGAAGGCAGAGCACGTTATACGGTTGGAAAAAGAAGCGACCGCAACCAGAGTTGTCGCTGAAAATTAACATGGCGTTGGGGTATGGCTGAGAAAAAAAGCAGGCAGTTCGCGTTGCTGGAAGGCGTCGGCGCAGGCATACTCTTCGGCACGGCAGCCATCTTCATCAGACTGACCGACATCAACGTTTTCTCGATAGCTCTGTGGCGGCTGATAATAGCTTCTACACTGCTAGTCCTCATAGTCTTGGCTTTCAAAAAAAAGCCCGCTTCTGGCTTGGTTCGGGGCAATCTCAAACATTTTCTCGTCTTGGGAACGTTGCTGGGCGCTCACTTCATCCTCTTCGTCTCGGCAGTGAAGGACACCACCATCCTAAACGCCACGGTGTTAGTGAACACAACGCCCATTTTTTCTATGTTCATATCCATCTTCCTCTATCACGTAAGACCGTCAAAGTTGGCTTTGGGGGGCATGGTGTTGTCGTTCATCGGGGCGGGTTTCATAGCCCTTGGAGACGCTGGACGGGGTGAAACGGGTAGCCTGATAGGGGACTTGGAAGCCA
>CAZPDY010000238.1:0-2670 GCA_964585455.1 uncultured Candidatus Bathyarchaeia archaeon
GTTCCGCCCGCTGCGATTGTTTCCAGAGAATCTAGCAAGAAGCGTACTGCCTTGAACTCGGGCAATGTTCCGTATGCTCCGTGAACCTGCACTGCGGCGACAGCGGTTTTTCTTGCAACTTCAGCGGTGTAGAGCTTCGCCCTCGCAATCTCTTTTGCTATTTCTCTGCCCGTTTTTCCAATGTCCAGAAGCCAAGCCGCAAGATAGGCTAACCACCGTGCAGCCTCGATTTCAACGTCCATGTCCGCGAGCATAAACTGAATTGCCTGGAGCTGGAGCAATGGCTTTCCATACAACTGCCTCTCCTTTGCATATTGCAGCGCCGTTTCGTAGGCGGCTGCTGCGATGCCTAAAGCTACGCCTGCGTTGCCCGTTCTTCCGATTTCGGATATGGATGCAAGAGTGGCTCTGAGTCCGTCTCCTTCTTTGCCTATGAGGTTAGCCTCGGGTATTCTACAGTTCTTGAAGAATAGTTCGGTGATTTCCATGCTTCGAAAGCCCGTGTGCTTCTCTCTGACGCCTGCCGTGAAGCCCGGCGTGCCCTTCTCAACCAAAAAAGCACTCAGCGTTCCTTTGGGTTTGTCTCCCGTTCTAGCGATGAAAACACATACGTCTGCCACGCTTCCGTTCGTGATGAAGCATTTACTTCCGTTTACGACGTATTCGTCGCCGTCGTGTTTGGCTACTGTTCTGATTGCGGTGGGGTCGGAGCCGCCCGTGGGTTCGGTGACTGCCATACACATAATTCTCTCGCCCCTGACAACAGGGGGAATGTGCTTCATTCTTTGCTCCTCATTCCCAAAGCGAAGTAAGGTCCACAATCCTAGGGGCGTTGCCTGAAGGAATAATCCCATGGAGGGATAGACTCTCGAAACCTCTTCTATAGCTATTACACGAGCTAGGTGTCCCATCGGGTTACCGCTGTATTTTTCAGGAATCACTATTCCGATTAACCCTAAATCCGCCGTTTTCTTGACAATGTCGTAGGGAAATTCGCCTTTATCGTCGATTTCAGAGGCTTTCAGCGCTAGTTCTTTTTCAGCGAAATTGCGTACGGTTTTCCTGAGTATCTCTTGCTCTTGACTGAGGTTGAAATCCATAGAGGTCACCTGCTTGTTCGCTACGAAAGATTCGGTAAGTTATATTTAGCTGTGGCTACTCTGTAGTATTGTCTTCTTCGTTGAGGTGGAAAGGTTGGGTGAACGAGAGCTTAAAGAAGTTGGACACGTGACCCATTGCTTCACGAAAATAAGCGTAGCCATCGTCGAGTTAACCGACACGCTTTCGGTGGGAGACCGCATCCTGATAAAAGGCTTGACAACAAATGTGGAGCAGGCTGTTGACTCGATGCAGATAGAACACGAGAACGTTAAGAAAGCTGAATCCGGGCAGAGCATCGGGTTAAAAGTGGACGGACGAGTGCGAGAAGGCGATACCGTCTACAAGATACTCCAATAGCTATTCACCCTATTTTTTTCTCGACTGTTTCAAAGAAAGTGGGGAAAGAGGGATTATGGGGCTTGGTGCCAACCAGGCTTCCTGATTTTTACGACTTCTTGGTTCACGAGGTTCGGAGGCACCTTGCCCTCGAAGAAGGCAGCCAAGTTTTCACCCACCATTTCCGCCATCCGTGACCGCGTCTCGAAGCTGGCGCTGGAGATGTGGGGGGCAACCACTACGTTGTCGAGCGTTAGCAGCAGGTTGTCTTTAGGCGTGGGTTCCTGTTCGAAAACGTCTAAGCCTGCCCCGGCAATCCAGCCTTCCTTCAAAGCCTTGTAGAGGGCTTTTTCGTCGATGACTGGACCTCGAGCGTTGTTGATTAAGATTGCATTTTTCTTCATCAGCTTGAGTTTTTTCTCGTCCATCAAGTTGTATGTTTCTTTCAGCAGGGGAACGTTGAGGGTGACAAAATCTGCCTTCTGGAGCAGCGTGTCGACTTCAGTGTACTCTATTCCCAACTCTTTCTCCAAGTCTGGTCGTCGGATAACGTCGTGGTAGAGAACTTTCATGTCGAACCCCTTAGCTCGTTTCGTGATGGCTGAGCCGATTCTTCCCAAGCCCACGACTCCCAGAGTCGCACCGTAAACGTCCCTGCCCTGGAACATCATGGGATGCCAACTCACCTTCCACTCACCCTTGTGGACATACCTGTCAGCCTCGGCGACTCTCCTAGCGACAGCCATCAAGAGTGCCCAAGCAAAGTCGGCAGTGGTTTCGGTCAACACGCCCGGAGTGTTAGTAACGTAGATTCCCCGTTTCGTAGCTTCTTTCAAGTCGATGTTGTCGAAGCCAACGGCAATCTGCGACACTATTTTGAGGTTCGGCGCGGCGTTGAACACTTCTGCGTCTATCTTGTCGGACAGCAAAGTGACCAATGCGTCAGCTTTAGCGGCTTTTTCGATGATTACCTTCCTTGGTGGAGGGGCGTATTCGGGCCAGATTTCTGCTTCAAACTTTTCTTTGATTATGCGTAATCCTTTTTCTGGTAGTTCTCGGGTTACGTACACTTTGGGTTTCTTCATCGTCAATACCTCGACGTTGGTCAGAATAGCGTTACCGAATTTATTACGTTTTCTACCGAACACTTAGCATTAGTAGGCACTTATCGCCTGCCTTACTTCTTCCTTAAACTTCTCCTTCTCCATGAAGAATGTCCGTATAGGCTTAGCG
>CAZPDY010000239.1:0-2666 GCA_964585455.1 uncultured Candidatus Bathyarchaeia archaeon
GCAGATAATTGACCCTGAAGCACAGGCTCACGAAGCTGTCGTTTGCGAACAGGAAAAACAGACGCCAACCTAACCCTCATATCATTTCATTGAGTTTCTCGACTCTTACGAGTGAGAAACATCGACAACGCCTGACGTAATACTTATCTTGATTTTTCCCTGAATAGCGTAGTAATAGAGGCTCTAGTCATTGAAGCTCAAAGCACGAATAATCGACCTAGAAGTCGGCAAACGGATGATCCTGCTTCACGAAAAAGATGCCCAAGAAATCGGAACCCTAGTCCATGATTGGGTAAAGATCAGCTCAGGGAAACGAATGACAGCCGCCTTCGTCGACACCACAAAATCCTACCTGAAGCTAGGCGAAATCGGAATCTTCAAGGATGTCTCTAAGGAGTTCAGAGTAAAGGAAGGTGCGATAATCTCTGTTTCTCTGGCAAAGCCACCCGAATCAACAAAATTCATCCATAAGAAAATGAGCGGCAAACCCCTCGCCAAAGAAGAATACTATACCATAATGGATGACCTCGTCAACCACAGGCTCAGCGATATACAGATAACCGCCTTTCTGTTGGCTGAAGAATTTCACAGCTTGACGATGGACGAGATAGAGCATCTGACCCGCGCCATGGTCGACACGGGCACGGTGATAGACTTTGACCGCCCATGCTATGACAAGCACAGTATTGGAGGCGTGCCAGGAAATAAGGTTACTTTGCTTATCGTTCCCGTCGTCGCAGCAGCGGGTTTGTTGATTCCGAAGACCAGTAGCCGTGCGATAACCAGTGCTTCAGGAACTGCAGACACGATGGAGGTTCTTGCTGACGTCGAGTTCGACGCAGCCGAACTAAAGGGTATCGTGTTGAAAGCTTCTGGGGCAATCGTTTGGGGTGGAAAATTAGGCATCGCGCCGGCTGATGATCTGTTGATTCGCGTGGAACATCCACTAAACATCGACCCCTTCGGGCAGTTGCTGGCAAGCATCCTTTCCAAAAAATTGTCAGTTGGAGCAGACCACGTGGTGATTGATATTCCCGTGGGGACGGAAGCAAAGGTCACAACGATGGAAGAGGCGAGAAAACTCGCTAAAAGCTTCGTGGAATTAAGCGAACGCTTCAACATACATCTTCAGTGCGGCATCACCTACGGGGGACAGCCTGTAGGGCATATGATAGGTCCTGCGTTAGAGGCGAGAGAAGCACTAACCGCTCTAGAGGGGAAAGGACCAGCAAGCTTGGTGGAGAAATCCACGGCGTTAGCGGGCATACTCCTGGAGATGGGGTTCATGGCTCAACCTGGGCAGGGCAAGGATTTAGCTAAGGAAATCGTTACTTCTGGAAAAGCTTTGAAAAAAATGCGTGAAATCATCGAAATTCAAGGAGGTAACCCGGAAATTCTTCCTGACGATATTGATGTCGGGCTTCACCGTGTTGCGATTAAAGCGCCTTGCGATGGTTTTGTGACGAACGTTAGCAACGCTGCAATTACCGCCATAGCGAGAGCCGCTGGGGCGCCTAGAGAGAAAGGAGCTGGAGTGGCGTTACGGTGGAAGAGGGGGTACAAGGTCAGGAAGAGCGATGTCTTGTTTGAAATCTACGCCGAACGAGCTTCAAAACTTAACGATGCTCACAAGTTAGCCTTGACGTTGAACCCTGTGACTATCGAAGGAATGCTCCTCCACAAAGTTCCAGAATTCTAGTTGCGGTAACGGAAAGTCCTAAATGATTGAGCTTGCAATAGTGGTCAGAATTCGGAGCAAAAGCTCGTGGTAAGACACCCAGAGAAAGAAGCTCAAAGACTTCTGAGAGCTTTCGCGGTTCTCGTGAGAAATACCACTTGGAAATGTGGACGAGTGGAACGGCAAGTAGTGGACTACTTGCAGGCACAGTTCACGAGGTTTGGTCACGTTAGACTGCCGATAAAGGAGATATTGCTTCACTTTGAGTTGAGCGGGAAGAAGAAGAGCGAATTCCTCGACGCAATCAGGCGCCTCGAAAAACGACGCATAATCAAAATAGAGTAATCTCTTCTAACGGAAACAAAAGGGACAAAAAATGGGGAGTGCATTGCCTCGGTCGAGTTGAGGGAGCTACCACGTGTCCCCGTAGTGGTATAGCAGCTCTATTGCGTCGTAGACGTTGATTATGCCGTTGGGCTCATCTACTGGTGAAACATCAAAAGTCTCGTTGTAGTCTGGGTCTCCAACTGTGGAGCAATAAGCATATAGCAACATGACTGCGTCTGGGAGGTTTACGGCTCCGTCTCCATTCCAGTCATATTTGATTGACACGGTGAAATCTGTTTCAGCTGAGTGTTCGGTTCCGAAGGCATCTTCAGCGTAGACGATGATGTTGTAGTGTCCATAGGACAGTATCGTTAGAGTTGTGTTCCCATTTATCGATACGTTTGCTTGTCTATTCAAGCTGTAACTCAGCTTGACGAATTTCATGCTTGCAACATCCACGAAGATCGTCAAGGGAATGTCTACTGGAAGCGTATCAGTGTTGTATGTCGCGTTGATCGGGGAGAGAATCGTTACTGATAATATGGGTTCCAAGCTGGGTCTGGGCACGTTTGCAAAGGTCGGTGTTGACACGATAGCAGGCAATAATAGGCTGAGGCATGCTAACAGAATAGTTCTTTTCGTATGTTTTCCTCCTTTCTCC
>CAZPDY010000240.1:0-2655 GCA_964585455.1 uncultured Candidatus Bathyarchaeia archaeon
GCGTAGTTTTGGAATCGGGTGTACCAGTTGTTGGTGAGGTACAAGCCGTGTTTTACTCGGCTGAAAAGCTCATCTTTGCTTGTGTTGCCTGGGTCCATCTCGATGTTCCACGGAGTGGGCTGTATGAGTCCAGCGTTGCCCGTAGTTTCGGTCTTGAAGATTTTTGCGGTCGACGTGTTGTGGAGATATGTCTTGAGCACGCCTTTGTCGATGATTATGTTTTCTTGGGCGGGGAAACCTTCGTCGTCGAAGACTCGGTTACTGACAGAGTATTGGGCAGGTTTGTCCCGCAGGGTCACGATGTCCGACGCCACTTTCTGTCCAAGTTTGTCTATGAACACTGATTGCTGAATCATGACGCTGAACGCGGACGCCATTATACCCCAGGTTCCCAGCATCGAAGTGAAGAAGAGCGGGTCGAAGATAATGTCATACTTGCCCTCCTCTCCTTGTTTCGGGTTCTTAGCCATCTTTGCGATTTCGCCGGCTTTCTCTCCTGCTCTGCTAGGCTTGAAGTCCTTCAACGTGGAGCTGCATTCTACTCCGTGACCTGAGGCGTCAATCTGCGAGAATGCTCTTATCGACAGCTCGACAGCCGACCTTGCGTCTTGCCCTGTCGGTCCTTCTGAAGAGGCGAGATAGACGTCTTCGTATTTGGTGAAGAGAATTCCGCCAGTGTTGACGTCTTTGCCCGCTTCTTTCTTAGATGCTTCTATGGCTTCGAGAACGTAATCAGACGGGTTTTCCAGTTCTCGGAGTTTCTTGTCTGCAGTGGGTTTTGGATACTTGAACGTGCCTTTTGCTATTCCGCCGTACGTTGGGTTTTCCTTCGACACCTTAGCCAGCTTGAATAGCTGTTTTATGATGCTTTCTGCGTTCTGGAAGTTTCTGATTTCGGTTGCGACTAGCCGTTTTTTCCACGCGAGGGCTACGTCTGTTACGTAGTCGTTCCACGCCACTGTGATGTCTATTTGGTTCTCGCTGAACCTGGTCTGCCTGTATCGACCAAAAGTGGTTTTTGCGATGACCTCGTCCGCGCCGAGGGCTTTTCCCTTCTTCACTATGGCTTCCGTCTTTGCCAGCACTTCGCTCATTTTATGTACACTCCTTTCAGACGGATGACTGGTCCACCCGTGTAGACTGGGGCTCCTTGCATGGGATCGCCCTTGCCGCATGTCGCTGCATCATAGTTAATCTTCTTGGATATGGCGTCGACGGCGCTCCACCAATTCTCAGTCGTGGTTTCGATGACTGGTCTCTCAACGGGATACGTTAATTCGCCCTTTTCAATTGCATAAGCTTCTCTGCCCACGTAGCGCTGGTTAAAACGTCTGTCGTCGATGTTCCACTCCATGAAAGACTTCATGTAAATCCCATTCCTCACGTCTTCGATGATTTCCTCTTCCGTCCAGTCACCTGGCAACAGAAACGTGTTCGCCATTCGCACTATGGCTTCTCTGCTATAGTTCGTTGACCTCGAAGAACCATTACTCATCGTGCCCAGCTTGGCTGCTGTTTCTCTGTTATGCAGAAACTCGTTTATCACGCCTTTTTTGTACAGGTATCGTCGTCTTGCCTTTATTCCCTCGTCATCATACTCGTAGTAGCCGTAGCTGTTCTTCACAGTTGGGTCGTCCACTATTGTCACTATGTCGCTGCCGACTCTGGTTCCCATCCAGTACGGACCGCCTTGGTAGATGAAAGAGCGCCCTGCTTGGCTCATCTCCCGCCCAAGTATGCGGTCTGCTTCCATCGGGTGCCCACAGGACTCGTGGCAAGCGATTCCCGTGACTTCTGTTCCGCAGACCAAGTCCATGTTCGCAGGCTTGACAGCCTTTCCCTCCTTGGCGAGTCGCTGCTGCACCTTTGCCTCATGCAACAACGCGTCAGTCATCTTCCACTCGTCGAAAGCTTCCCAGCCTCCGCTCCGTCCAAACTGCTTCGAGGCTTGTGTGGGCTTACCTCCTTCCACCACGGTTATGAAAGCGTAGGCGCCTAGTTTGGGCACGAACGACGAAATCGTCGAGTCTTCAGAGTTGACGAAGTATTTCTCTGTGAGGTTGATGGAGCAGAACAGTATTCTTCCAGGGATTTTTATGTCTTGAGAGGCTAGAGTCTTGTCGACTCCCATCAGCTCGTCTATCTTCTTCTCGGGTGGCACGTCTTCAATCTTGGTTTTCTGTTCAACGTTCCATTTTGCTTTGACGCCTTTTTCTTCCGTGAAGACAATTTTGTCTTTTCGATTCGCTGCCTTGGCAGACCTGTAGGCCATATCAACCATCGATTCTGCTTCGTCTTTTGCCCACTTGTTGGTTGACGCAAAACCTAGCCCGCCGTCAGCCAGAATCCGCACGTAGAACCCGCTGTCGACAGTAGAAGCAAAAGCGTCTAAGACACCGTTTTTAATCAAGAATTCCTCATGTTTCGTGTTGCTGGCACTCGCCTCCGCATACTCAACCTTCTTGCCCCTCGCGTAGCTCAAGGCAAAGTCCACTATGTCCTTATCCAAAGTTTTCACCTTTGCCTACGTTAGCTAACTTGTAGGGGTAAATATTTTTCTGTTGCAAGCTCTGTGCATAAGCGGATTCTAATTCAGAATACTTACCCTTTTTTCATAACGATTATTGCCCCGCAAAAACAACGCTTACGAGAAGC
>CAZPDY010000241.1:0-2635 GCA_964585455.1 uncultured Candidatus Bathyarchaeia archaeon
GGAGGGTTCTCGAGTAGCTATTAAGCTGGAGAACAAGGGTCTCATAAGACGTGAACGCGAGCTTTTCGAGGGACGCTGGACTTACAGGCTGTATCCAAAGAGGAAGCCCGCGTCGATAAACTCCATAATAGATTGTCCGTGCCTAACTTGCCTCGAAGCAATGCGATGCGGTGCCTACGGTGCCGTTTCACCGAACGACTGCGAAAAGCTCACCGAGTGGCTCGGCAACTTAATCCGAAGAGACGCTGGCGTGCAGGGTGACAGTTGAGTTTGCCCAAAGCGTGGGTAAGAGAGAGAAAACGCGACTATTATTACAGAAAAGCCAAAGAAGAAAGATACCGTTCTCGAGCAACCTACAAGCTTCTGCAGGCAGAGAAAAAATATCGTTTTCTGAAGAAAGGCGACGTTGTGGTCGATTTGGGAGCCGCTCCAGGCGGATGGCTGCAAGTGTCCCGAGAAATCGTGGGGGAAAAAGGCTTCGTCTTGGGAGTTGACCTGAAAAAAATCAAGCCCCTGGAAGCGGCTAACGTTAACACCATCGTCGGCGACATAACAGATTCTGAAACGCAGAAGCAGATTGAGCAGATTTTACCCGCCTCAGCCGACGCTGTCATCTCTGACGTTTCAACGAGTGTTTCTGGAGTGTGGGAGGTTGACCATGCTCGACAGATAGACTTGGCTCGCGAGTCTCTACGGATTGCTGTGAGTCTTCTTAAAGAGGGCGGAAACTTCTTCGCGAAGGTGTTTCAAGGCGACATGTTCCAAGACTTCGTCGAAGAAGTCAAGCAGCATTTTGTGAGAGTAGAAATAATCAAGCCAGAAGCCAGCCGCGCTAAGAGCGCTGAGGTTTACGTTCTCGGCATGGGCTTAAAGAAGAGATAATCGACCGTTTACAGTCTTTATATGCTGTTGTTTGTGAAGAGTTAAATGTCCACTGCAGTATGTAGGGTTTGGAGTGTGAGCGATTGAAGGTCGTCGCGGCGGACTCTGGCGCAGCCATACTCAACGCTCGTTTTGAACCCTTGAAAATTGTTGCTGCAGCCACCGTTCTCGTGGAACCACCTTACAGGGAGGCAAGCAGGTTCTTAGCCGAGCCGATTTTTGCTCCAGTGGAGACTGGGCACGGGTTGATTGTTCACGAACTCGAGCTCTGTCGAACGTTGCTGAAGGAAGCTAAAGCCGATGTGGTTCACCTAGACATGTCCATGAATGGGATGCTGGTAGAGGAGATTTCCCCAGTTCAGCTTACGGGAAGAGCCCGCAGCCACGTGTTGAAAATTCTGCCAAAGATTAGAAAGCTGGCGACCGACATCAAACGAGTCTACAGCATAGACGTGCTGGCAATCGGGAAAGAGAGTGTCCCCGTGAGAATCGCCGAGTTGACCACCGGAGCATACGCAATTCTCTATGCTTGTGAGTTGGCTTTGAAAGAACGCAAAGAGCAGTTTCTAGGGTTGCCCTCCAAATGCTACGCGAGGTTCACCCAAGACCATGTTACGATGCATTCGCTCATCGCTGGTGAACATGACATCGCGGGGTACGCAGAAGACGCTCAAGGAGTCTTAGGGGCGGTTAGAATAGAAGATATGCTGAACCCGTCTGCCAGAGGGTTCCGAGCGCTGAAGATAACCCCTAAGGAGGCGGCTGAATGACCGGCGTCATGGGCAGCCTTCACACCATAAGGTTCAACATGCGTAACAGAATCCTGATTACAGCAATCTTCTTGGTTGTGGCTCTGGTTGTCATGGCTGTCGGAGTGCTTTCCTTCCAAATCAGCAAGTCGTATGCGGATAGAGTCTCAGAGGAAATCCAAGGAGAGCTCGACCGAGCCAGCGACATGCGCTTCATCTTCGGAAACAACCTCATCCACACCCTCGTCATGTTTGTTCCAGTCGTTGGACCGATTTGGGGCGGCATCGTCCTCTACTCCACAGGAACAGTAATCACCACAATTAGCGTTGCTGCGGAAATTCCCCCCATTGTTGCTTTCATGGTGCTTTTCTTAGTACCTATTTTCTGGCTCGAGATGGGGGTATATTCCGTTGCTATGGCTCAAAGCGTCGTCTGGTTCGTGCAGATGATGCGAGGTCGTGGCAGAAAAGAAGCTGTGAGGACCTGCATACTAGTCACAATTTGTGCTTGTGTTCTGTTGCTCGCAGCCGTGTTCGAATGGGCTTTGATAACCATGAGCACCTCCTCTTCTCTCGTCTGACTTGGCGATAAGTATTCTTTCACTTTGCTTTTCTAACTTTAGTGACTTCTAGGCTCATGTCTAAAGCCATCGGACTGTGAGTGATTTCGCCCACGCTCACGACGTCGACGCCAGACGCCGCATATTGGAGGATGTTCTTCTCGGTTATTCCGCCGCTTGCCTCCACCAACACGTTCCTTCTCACCCCTTCATTCTCCAGCCTACGCACTGTTTCCTTCACTCTTGCAGGAGAGAAATTATCCAGCATAACTATGTCGGCACCAGCTTTCGCTACTTCCAAAGCATCTTTTACTGATGTCACTTCAACTTCTATCTTTTTAGAAAAAGAAACAGCCTCACGCGCTTTTTTCACCGCTTTGGCTGCGTTGCCGACGATTTTTATGTGGTTGTCTTTGATCAAAACCAAGTCGCCGAGATGTAGTC
>CAZPDY010000242.1:0-2624 GCA_964585455.1 uncultured Candidatus Bathyarchaeia archaeon
TCGAAGATAGTTGGGTCGAACTTGTTCCTTCAGGAATATACAAAGGACACAAAATCGGTGAAAAAACTGCTTTAGTAATCAGGTCAGAAATTCTTTATGCCTTTGATCCAAATGGGCGCATAGGCACATACAATTATCTGATAGAATTTGAAGGCAGCCTCTTCCCTGTGTCACTTTTCACAAACTCAACGATCTCTTACTTTGGTTTTAACCAATCAACGAAAGAGATACACTTCAACATAACAGGACAGGATACCACAATAGGCTTTTGCAATATAACACTCCCAAACACTCTGGTTCAAAATCTTTGGCAGGGTAATTTCACGGTTCTGATTGATGGAAACCAGCCTATGCTGGTTGATAGCTGGACTGACGGAACGTACGCGTATATTTATTTCACATCCGTTCACTCTGAACATGAAGTAGTGATAATCCCGGAGTTCCCACATGACCTCATAATGCCAGCGTTTCTATTAATGACGCTGTTAACAGTTTTCATTTGCAGGGAAAAAAAGGGAGTTGCGGGGAAATCGTTCTGAGTGAAAATAGGCTACCCCGGCGCCCATACAGCCTATTCGAAACAAAACCGCCTCTTTTCAAATAAAAACTTATCTAACAAACACTCCTAACTCTCTAACAACTAGCACCAAAAACGCTCGAGGAGAAAAGAAACACGTGGGCTACGAACAATGGTGGAAAACCCTCGAAACCCTAATAGCCGAACTCCTAAAAAAACAATTAACCATCCCCGAAGAAGTCATGACTTCCCTACGCTCGGCAAAAACCATGATAAACATATACCACGCAGACACTTCACACCTCGAAACTATCCCAGACATAGAAAACTACCTACTGAACGTCGAATCAACCCTCATAAACATGGCAAAAGAAGAATTAAGCCAAGCCTATGCGGACCGTTGGATGGAAAGACTGGAAAAGGCTAGGAAGGAAGAGGAACCGAAGACCGAAGCCGCGCCCTCCCGATTCATCCCAGGACTCCCAAAAGAGGAACATTGGATAAGAGTGCTACCCTCAGATACCGTCCTAAAACAAGATGTGGAACTGCTAGCAGACGAACTAGGACTCTCCTGCAAGACACAAGAAGACGGGTACATGCTGATCTACGGGAGCAAAGAAAAAGTGAGAGACTTTGTCAAGATGATGGCGGAAAAGTGTCGAGGAACACGGAAGAATTAGACTCGTTTGTTTAAAAAACCTTTAAACCCCAGATGAAGTTATTTATAGAAGAATTCTATAGAAGAAACAAGAAGCCAGTGGACAGGCTGCCGAAAGCCAAAACTGTGGAGCGACCACCCAAACATGCCCTACATCAAGAAAATCGAATTAAGAGGCTTCAAGTCTTTTGGACAAAAAACGGTCTCTGTCACAGTGGATAAAGGCTTCACAGTTATAACTGGACCCAACGGCAGCGGGAAGACCAACATCGTGGACGCAGTCCTCTTCGTCCTAGGCGAGCTGAGCGCTAGACGGATGCGTGCCGAGAACCTGACTAAACTCATGTTCCACGGCTCCCAGGACGCTGGGGTTGCAAAGGCAAAATCGGCTAAAGTCGTACTCCAACTCGACAACAAAGACGGTCGCATACCCGTCGACACGAGCACGATTACCATATCCAGAGAGGTTTACCGAAATGGCCAATGCGTCTACCGCCTCAACGGGCGCAGAATCTCGAGGGGAAACATCAGCAACCTGCTTTCCATGGCTGGCATCACGTCGACCAGCCACAACATAATTCTGCAGGGCACGATCACCCGCATGACGGACATTTCTTCGAACGACCGACGAAAAATAATCGAAGACATGGTTGGGATTGCACAGTACGACGCCGAAAAAGCAGAGGCAGAAGATAAGCTGAGGGCAGCTGAGATTTCGATTCGCACGGCTATGGGAAGAATCGATGAGGTGCAGAAGCGCGTCGACGACCTCGAAAGAGAGAGGAACGAGCTGCTTCGGTACAACTACATACAGAATGAGATTAAACGCTTCGAAGCCATGAAGATTTCTCACCAAATCATGACGACTGAAGAGAAGGTAGCTGAAATCTCCTCTAAGCTCGGCGACGCCCAGAAGAAAGTCGAGGGTCTACGGCAAGTGCGCGACAGGATGCGGGGTCATCGCCACTCCATCGAAGGCGAGTGGAGGAAGCTTAGTTCAGACTTCGTTGAAGAAGGGGGCTCTCGGGTTCTTGAGGTCCAGATTAAGATAGGAGAGTTGAAGTCGAGGTTAACTGAGCTTTCGACTAAGATTGGGGCAGGAACGACCACGCTCGAGAGCCTGAAGAAGGTCAGGGATAACAACGCTCAACAAAGGGACTCGATGCGTAAGGAGATAACAGAGAATCGCAGGGTAAAACTGCAGCTGAGCAGAAGAAAAGAGGGGCTCTTAAAGGAGATTGAGGCTCAGCAGGCTGAGCATGACACTCTCGCAAGGGAGACCACACAGCTCTGGGAAAACATCGGAGAGAACAGCAAAGAAATTCGAGAAACCGAGAGACAACTCGACACCTTTTACCAAGAACTTTCCGAGTTAAAAGCAGAATACGCTCAGAAACAAACGTCCAAAAAAGTCCTGACACGTAGATTGAACGAGTTGAAGACTCGAAG
>CAZPDY010000243.1:0-2621 GCA_964585455.1 uncultured Candidatus Bathyarchaeia archaeon
CCTGTGGTCAGATGACATTGACTGTGTATCAAGACATTGTTACCAATCCAGTTTTTTCCTTCACTGGCGCTCAAGGATCCAAATATTGAGTTATCGCCAATGTTTGTCTCTCGTCTTAACACAGCGTTAGTGCCTATTCTGCAATGATTCCCTATGCGACAATTGTGTTCTATGAAAGCTCCGAATTGTATTATGCTGCCATCACCGATCTTTGTGTTCTTACCTATGTATACGTTAGGGAAAATCACGACGTCGTCGCCTATCGCTGCGTTCTCCTCGATGATGCTGTTCTGCCCTATTTTCACTCTTTTGCCCAAGCCAACATTCTCTACTAATGTCATTTTATCGCCTTCAGATGCTGGTATAGGTTATCAGTTTTCTTTGCTGTTTTTATAGTTTGTTTAAATTCTACTGATAGAGGTGCTCTCTACAAGGGTTTCAATAACATCTACGGGGTTTTCCATTTCTGATAGGATGTTGCTTACATCTTCGTGCTTCCCCAGATGTTTTTTTGCGTATCGTAAAACGTGCTTTAGTCTAACTTTAAACAGTGGGAATCCCATTTTAGCAACATAATCATTGACGTATGACCATCCCAGTATTGGAATTACTAGGGAAGGGGTTCCTTGCAGTGCGGCTTCTCTTGTGATGGTTCCTCCCACGCCTACAACCAAATCTGCCTCATTAGCTAATGACAGGGAATCTACAAACTCTTCTGGGACAACAACGCCATCGATCTTTTCTTTCTCGTATCTTGGAAGGAAAAGCACCTTTCCGAGAGATGTTAGTTTTCTGGCAATATCTAACATAACGTCTACTCCCTTCATGTATGATGCTTTAAACTCGCTCTGTCTTACAACGATCAGTGGATGTTCATGTTTAGTACTTTTTCTTGGCTTGAAGGGCTTTACCCACGCAACCTCATCTACTCCGTTGAACTGAATTATGTTTCTTGCCCCATATTTCCTATAGATCTTTCTCGGGATAGCTTTGGAAATTATCATCGTGTCTGCTAAGGGAACGATTAATGGGTTAGCCTTTGTGTATGTCGTATCGCCTGTACAGATTATTCTCATATCAAGCCCATATCCAACTCGGCAAAGTTCAACTGATCCATGAGAAATCGCGATATCGGGTTTGCTTTCCTTAAACATCTCTAAGAAGAGAAGCTCCCGTTCTATACTCGCTTTGAATCTCGTAGTCAGTGATGCGGGACTATACTCCCCAACGACTTCAAACCTTTCACCTAACACTCGCATCAAATCTTTAGTATCAGGATGCTTTCTAGTAGTTAGGATCATCTGGTGTCCAAGTTTTCTTAGGCTTTGGGCAATCGCATGCCCATATCGCATGTGTTTTCTGGTGAGCAGCGGTTACTGCACATTTCCAGTACATGCGTCATACCAGATTCTCATCTCATTTTTCCCACCTCTTCATCATTCATCTTAGCTTCATTTTCTGATACATTTCGAACTGTCAATTATGCAAACCACACAAGGACTGCTGCGAAGGTCGAAAGGGCAACGATGGAAGTGACGACCGCCACAAGCTTTCGCTCAGTTAGAGGTTTATGATGAGCAATCAGTGTTAACAGACTGCGTTGGTTATCGGCGCCAAGCTTGCTTCCTTCCATGATTAGGCTGGCGGTTTTGCCGAAGAAAAAGATGTTTAGGAGTATTAGGGAGGAGTTGAAGATGTAGGGAAGAATTGAAATCAGCAGCGTTTGTTCATTGTTAGCAACTATGGCGTATGAGGCAAGCGTAATTCCGATTGCAAATGTCCCAGTGTTCCCCACGAATATTTTTCCAGAAAAATTTAGAAAGGCAAGGATTAAGTAGACAAGCAGGGGAAAAAAGAGGAGAAAGTTTGTCTCTGGGGAAGTAACCATCAATCCAATCATGACGATTGAAGGGCACAATGTTTCCAGACCGTTCAACCCACCAAGCTGATTCACGACGTTCGTGACAACGGTGACTATAAGCGGAATTACTGTGAAATAGAACAGCATTTCTCCGACAGGGAGGCCATTTAAAGCATATTGGCTGAAATCGATTTTGCCAAAAAAGTATGTTGCCATTATAGGGTTCCCCTCTCGCAGCGCTGCAAGGGGTAAGGACGCGAATATTGGAAGGAAGGCTTTGTATCGCCATCGCAGGTCCATCCAATCGTCAAGAAGCCCCATGAACCCACCGAACAAAATGCAGCCAGCTAAAGGTAGAGCTGCTTCATAGTCAAAAAAGTAGAGAAGAAAAAGGTAGACGACGCTTATTAGGACATAGATCACTCCAAGTCCATTGGGAATTAAGGGCTTGTTTGGCTTATGTTGATCGACAGCCTTGGGAAACAATTGCGCACCTTCAAGTCGTGGGGTAATTGATTTTGAAAAGAGCGACGACGGCCATTAGATATACAGTTTGTTCCCCTGATGTTCCAAGTGACGCGAGGGGGGTTCCCGGTGAGACGTGGGCAATTTCGAAATATTCTAGCTGTGGTGCCGTGACAGCAGAGACCTTGGTGTTTCTTGCTGCTTGCATCAATTTGTAAATGGTTGTGCTCTTTCCTTGGGAATTCCAAGTCCACTCAGAACTTGTCGCATTTCCAAAAGTGTTATACCGCACGAC
>CAZPDY010000244.1:0-2609 GCA_964585455.1 uncultured Candidatus Bathyarchaeia archaeon
ACTCTGTGTCTTCTAGGAACCAACTTGGGAGCCGAAGCCACGGTTCCCGCTGCGATTACTGGGTGGTAGGGTCGGATTACGCTTATCGTCTCGGTTTCTTTCAGGTGGGCGTCCGTTCCGTGGTTAGTTCGGAACGTTACCCATCTCTCTACGGGCTCTAAGGCTTGAATCATTCTGTGGGCTCGAATCACTGCTTCTGGGGTTTCTCCTCTGACGCCGTAGAGAATGGGGTCGGGACCCCTGGGTGTGATGAGGGTTCGCTGTGTCTCGGGGTCGATGTTGTTGAAAGTGTCAGGCTTAGTTTTTTGGTCCATTTCTCTGATAGATTTTGAGTCTACTCGCCGTGGGGTGCCTCGGTTTTCGGGCGTCCTGTACGCAATTACTTCGTAGGTGTGGTCGCCGTCGAGGGTTTCACCTATCGCCGCTAAGCCGCCAACCATGCCATACCCAGTTCCAAAGCCCAATGCTTCAGCCTCAAATTTCTTTACGAGCCTTAGTGCTTCGTCCATCCCAACGATGCCTTGAATGGTTCTTCTAGCGAAGGCTATGACTTCTCGGGGAATTTTGGCGCCGTAGAAGAAAACTACGCCCGGATCTGTGTCCTCGAACCCTAAATCGGAGTTTTCTTCCACCGTGTCAGCTACTGTCTCAAAAACTTGGTCCTTCAAACTGTCTTTGCACCTTATCCGTAGGCAGAGGGCGCCATTGCCTCGGGTTTTCCATGGCACGTTGGGGTTTAGGCGGATGAGGTTGGGGTAGTCGATGAATTGAGCGCCCAGTTCTTCAAGCTTCTCAACGAGCAAGGCGGCTATGTAGGTGGTACATCCGCCCCTGGGCGAGTCAGTGTCGTCGAAGCCGATGTGCAGGGTAACCATTAAGGTTCAGCGTGTTGATTGTTCAATCATCTTCGATAAAAGGGCTGTGCTGAAAAATGAAAAAGGGAGGAATGTTGCGTGCTAAGTGCCTGGCTCTTCTACGACAATCATCGTCAGCGTGGAGCGAACTTTGTCGAGCCGTCTCACGTGCCAAGTGACTATCTCTTTGAGTTTGTCCATAGTGTCTGCCCCTATTTTTGCGACTACGTCGTAGACTCCGTAGACCGCATAGGCTTCCATCACTCCTTCGACGCCCTTCAGTGTTTTCAAGACTTCTGCTTCTGAGCCGATCTCTGTGTTTATGAGCACGAAAGCTACTGGCAACTTACTTTACCTCGCTCCTATGTTAGGAAAGTGTAACCTAAAATATTTTGCTACTCATTCCTCACATCTGCAGTGGCTCAGGATGTCAAAAATAAGATGAGTCAGTGCATGAATGACGTGAAACTCTGGTTCTTTATTGAAGTTTTAAATACTGTAGCCACAAAAGCATATGATTAGTGAGAAAAGATGGTTGCCTCAAAATATCTCACACCCATAGGAATGATCATAGTAGCAGTAGTGGCTTTAGGCGTAGGGCTAGTTGCAAGTCCAATCTTGTTTCCACCAGCAAGAGGAGCAGACCCGATCTGGGACAACATCGTGAAAAGAGGCTCGATCAGAGTTGGAAGCTCGCCTGACTGGCCTCCATACGAATCTCTGAACTTAACCAGCGGAGAATTCATCGGGTTCGAGGTAGAGCTGATGGAGACCATTGCCGATCGCCTGGACCTCACTGTAGAATGGAAGGAAATGGGATTCGACCTCATAATACCCGAGATCAAGAAAGGAGTAACGTCGACGATAGATGTCGGAGTGAGTGGCTTCTCAGTCAGAGAGGACAGACTGGCAGAAGTGCAGTTCGTGATGTACCACAGTATTACAGAGGGTCAAATAGTAATGCTGAAAAGCAGACGAGATGCCTTGGGCATAACTGAAATTAGCTCGATAGAAGAACTGGACGACCTTAGTCTAACATGCGGAGCGCAAGAAGGCACAACGCAACTCCTAGAACTAAACGAGAAGGCTCCAGGAGCCGCCACAACCTATGCTGACTACATCGTTGCACTCGAAGACCTGAACAGAGGCGCAATAGACGCCATCTACGCAGAGACTCCCATAACGACAGAATGGATAAGCGAAGCTGAGGGAACATCAGCACCGCTCGTCATAATCTACAGAAGAACCTACTACCCAGTAGCTTTCCTAACCAACAAGGACGCCCACACGCTCGTCGAGAAAATCAACTCCATGCTCGCTGAAATGATTGGCAATGGAGAAGTAGAAGCTATCAGGAAAAAGTGGAACGCCTAACTTCGGGGTAAAAAGTGGAGTTCATCGACAAACTAATCTTCATACTGAGTGGACTACCGACAACACTAGCTATTTCTATCCTCTCTTTTTTGTTTGGAATGGCGCTGGGTATTCCCCTAGCGTTCATACGGAACTATATGAGTAGACCTTTCCAACTCTTGGTCGATGGCTACGAAAAAGTCCTCAGAGGAGTACCCGAACTCGTGACCATGCTGTTCTTGTATTTCGGCTTGGGAGGAATCCCCGTGCTCGGTCAGCCGTTCGCTGATCCCTTCTTCGCGGCAACGTTTGCTCTCGGGTTACGGAGCGGGGCAAACCAATCTCAAGTTTTTAGAGGAGCAATAAGGGGTATCGGGGAAGAACAGATGTTGAGCGCAAGAT
>CAZPDY010000245.1:0-2603 GCA_964585455.1 uncultured Candidatus Bathyarchaeia archaeon
CGTCTCAACTCTAAGCCACTTACGCCGATTACAATCTCCCCTCAGCCGCAGCCAACCAAACTTCGAAGCCCGAGACCTCCATCCCACCCACTGGGGACGACTGTGCCCAAACGAAACACCCGAAGGCTCAAACTGCGGCCTAGTCAAGAACCTAGCCCTCTCCGCCTGCATCTCAGTAGCCGTAAACCTCGAAAAAGCAAGACAAGTCATCTACGCCCTAGGCGTAGTCCCAGCGCAAGAAGCCAACCGGGAACTCCGCCTCTCGGGCGCAAAAACCTTCATCAACGGCTCCTTAGTGGGATACCACCCCCACCCCGCCGAACTCGTCTCCGAGCTACGAAACAAACGAAGAAGAGGCGATATCCCCTCAGAAATCAACGTAGCCCACTTTAAGACAATGGGCGGAAAACAGGAGGTTTACATTAACTGCGACGAAGGCAGAGTCCGAAGACCCCTCATAATAGTCGAAGACGGCGTCTCCAAGCTCCAGCCAGAACACATCGACAAAATCCGCTCGGGCGAATGGTCTTGGGACGACCTCGTCAAAAGCGCGATAGTGGAGTATCTTGACGCCGAGGAAGAAGAAAACATCTACGTGGCTATCAACCTCGAAGAAATATCCCCCAAGCACACCCACGTAGAGCTTTCGGCTTACACCATCCTCGGCATATGCGCCTCCCTAATCCCCTACCCCGAACACAACCAGTCGCCCCGAAACTCCTACGAAGCAGCCATGGCAAAACAAGCCCTGGGCGTCTACTCAACCAACTTCCTCTACCGCGTCGACTCCCGCTCCCACGTGTTGCATTACCCTCAAATCCCCGTAGTCAAAACGAGACCCATGGAAATCTTGGAGTACAACCAGAGACCCTCGGGACAGAACTGCCTAGTTGCAGTCATGTCTTTCGAAGGCTACAACATGGAAGACGCCCTCATCTTCAACAAGGCATCAGTAGAACGCGGCATGGGTCGCTCAACCTTCTACCGCATCTACGAAGCAGAATGCCGCCAATACCTGGGCGGGTTAAAAGACCGCTTCGTCATCCCCGAACCAGGCATAAGAGGCTTCAGGGGCGAACAATACTACCGCCTCCTCGAGCCCGACGGAATCGTAAGCCTCGAAGCCCACAGCGTGGGCGGCGACGTCCTCATAGGAAGAACCAGCCCACCCAGATTCCTCGAGGAATACAAAGAGTTTGAAGTGAAGGGTCCCTCGATGCGTGACACTTCCGTGGACGTGAAACAGTCGGAAACTGGCACTGTTGACGCCGTTTTTATCACGGAATCCCATGAGGGAAACAAACTCGTAAAAGTTAGGGTAAGGGACCAGCGTATCCCAGAGCTAGGCGACAAATTTGCCTCCCGCCACGGGCAAAAAGGCGTCGTGGGCATGGTCATACCCCAAGAAGACCTGCCCTTCACAGAGTCAGGCATAGTTCCCGACATAATAATCAACCCCCATGCGATTCCCTCACGAATGACCATAGGTCAATTCTTAGAATCCATGGCTGGCAAGATGGCTGCAGCCCGCGGAAGACCCGCCGACGGAACCCCCTTCATTAACGAAAAATCCAGCGAAATAAAGCAGACCCTGATTAACTGCGGCTTCAGCAACACTGGAAGGGAGGTGTTCTACAGCGGCATCACTGGTGAAAAATTCGCGGCAGACATTTTCGTCGGAGTGGTCTACTACCAGAAGCTCCACCACATGGTCGCTGACAAAATCCACGCCAGAGCACGTGGACAAGTGCAGATGCTAACGCGGCAGCCCACTGAAGGACGAGCCCGAGGTGGAGGGCTAAGGTTCGGGGAGATGGAACGAGACTGCCTAATTGGTCACGGCGCGGCGATGCTTCTGCGAGACCGACTCCTCGAAGAATCAGACAAGTACGTTCTCTACGTTTGCGAAAACTGCGGCTACATAGCCTACTACGACATAAAACAACGCGAGTACGTCTGCCGCATATGCGAAGACGATGCCCAAATCTCGCCAGTGGTTATTTCTTATGCCTTCAAGCTTCTGCTGCAGGAACTGATGAGCCTCTGCGTTGCGCCTCGTCTGAAGTTGAAGGAGCGTGCTTAAGATGGCGTTCGAAGAAGTTGCCCATAAAATAATCAACGAACTGAGGTTTGGGTTGTTCTCGCCCCAGGAATTGAGGAGACTCTCAGTCGTGGAAATACAGACAGCAGACACCTACGACGAAGACGGAGCTCCAATAACCTCCGGCTTGATGGACGGAAGGTTGGGCACCCTTGAGCCTCGACAAAGATGCAAAACATGCGGAAACACGGCGATACGATGTCCAGGCCATTTCGGGCACGTTGAACTGGCCGTACCCATAATCCACATTGAATTTACGAAAATAATCCATGACCTTCTAAGCGCCACTTGTAGAAACTGCGGGCGCATAACGTTTCCTGATGAACAGACAGAAAAGATTAGAAGACGAATTCATCGTGCTAGGAAGCTTCTCGGCGGAGTGCCGGATAGTTTGTACAAGAAGGTGTTGAAGGAGGCAAAGTCGAAAGAGTGTCCCCACTGTGGCACGCCCCAGTTCAAGATAGTTTTTGAGAAACCCACGCGCTTCCGCGAAGAAGTAGCT
>CAZPDY010000246.1:0-2596 GCA_964585455.1 uncultured Candidatus Bathyarchaeia archaeon
CGATGTCTTCTGTCGAACGATCGAGCAGCTCTCTAAAATGCTTCATTCCGTTCTTGTCCATGAACTTCTTCACGTTGCTGGTTTCAACAACCTTTCTCGAGGGACTCCAAAGATACCCCAAGTTGTCACCTTCTTCTATAGCGTAGTAAGCTGGTACGGACTTAATATTTGCTTTTTCTTCGTTAAAAATGCAAGAAAAAAAGAAAAGGTGTTTATGGGTATTCTTGTCCGTAGCGGCTGCACAGGATAACAGCGTCGTAGAGGAAGATGCGTCCGTCATTATCTATGTCGTAGTTGCAGATGTAGCCATCTTCGCCTTCTCTGACTCCGTAGCAGACCAGCAGCTTGACCGCGTCGTAGAGGAACACTTTAAAGTCTCCGTCCACGTCGCCAGGAATCGTGACGATGATCCAACTGCCCACGTAGGTGTTGTCTTCCAAGTCAGCTTCCGCTTCGAGGGGGCTTGCGTAGGCGCTTATCGTGTAATTGCCGTAAGCCACGCTTGTGGTGTCCCACGTGAAGGAAACATTCAGGAGGGTTGTGCCTTCCAACGTAACTTCTTGTTTTCCTACGATGACTTCGTCTCCGATGATACCAATGTCCAAGTCTGCATAAACAGTGACATTGAAGATCGCGGTGAGGTCAGCTTGGTTTTCGACGGTAACGTTAATCATGATGGGGTAACCTTTACCCACGATGGTTTTTTCGAACACCATGCCCAAGACTGCGACATCGTAGACAGGCTCTATGATTGTGACTATGCCAAACGTATATGTGTTGTCTGCAACATCAGTTTCGTCGGTAACCGGGCTTGCTGTCGCATTCATCGTGTAATCACCTATGTCGAACCCTGTCGTGCTCCAAGTGAAGGTGAACGCTGTTGAGCTGTAGTACCTCAGCGAGACTATCGTCGTGTTGATGGCGATGTCGTCCGCGTAAGTTATGACCGTGAAGGTTTCGTTGAAACTACCTTGGTTCTCAACGGTCACTTCAATGTCAACTTCCAACCCTTGGCACACAAGCGTCTTTTCAACCCACATGTCTATCACTGCGACATCGTGAATGCCCTCTTCAATTTCAACGACACCGTCGTTGGCCTTGTGGGATATTAAAGATCCCAGTTTATTCTTGAGAGTGCTGGAAGTTATGTTCAGTAGGCAAGTCCCCGCTGCCAGGGTTTCGAAGGTCATCACGAAGACTATTCCACTTCCGTCGAAGGTAGGAGCCGGGTTCACCGATTTAGCTGCAACGTGATACGTTCCCCCTATCAGGTTCACCTCGTCTGCAATAATGTTAACAGGCGAACGAAGAACCCCTGTTGGGTATGTGTCCTTTGGAATTTTAACCGAGTGCGATTTGTAGTCGATAAGCGTTGTGTTCCAACTGAACTGAATGTCTAGCTCGTAAAGCTCCTTAACGAAGGTGATATTCACTTCCACTGTGAAAGTTTGGTCACCCACGCGCGTTGTGGTTAGATGTGGTTTAACGTTAACTGTGGGCAGTGGTTCCACGCGAACAATCCATCGGTCCTCTCCGATTAGGTCGCCTTCATCGTATACTGTCAGCTTCAGAGTGTAGTATTGATTGGGAGCAACCTTACTCGAGTTCCAAGTACCCAAGACGTCGTTTTCGACCTCGCTCTCCCCATTATTGGCCAGTTCGATTCCGAGAGTTGACCATGTCGTGGGGGTCCTTCCTATTCCGTAATGTATTGTGTAGTTATCGAATGTTGCGCCAAGTGCGGTGCCTCTCTTCGCTATGCCCGAAAGAGTGACAGGCCCTTTGAGAACTGGGGGGGTCAATCGACTAGCAGTTGGGTTTGTTTTGAAATGAGCCGTGGGCGCCATAAGATCGGTCACAAGTTCTGTTTCAGGGTCTCCTAGAAGGTTGAGGACAAAGTAGGTCCATCTTTCAGCGTCTGATCCAATTGGCATCTGAGCGTGCTTTGAAAGTTGCAAAGCTTTCCCTAAGTGCTTCTCACCTTCCATCAATGTTGAATAAAATTGCCTGTCGTAGATGTCTCCTTGACCCGCCGTTGTTCCAGGATTGTACCAACCGTATCTCGAGTTCCCTATTAAGGCGAAAGCGCCGTGTGAGTTGAAAATGAAATGTTCTCCGATTGCCTCAAAGTCGCCTGTGCCGTCAAATCCTGCGAAAATGCAGCCAACGCTGTACAGGAAGAAGTAGTTCGCGTTGGTGAGGCTGTCAACATCTGCCTTGGATAGACCGAGGCCTTCGTTCGAGTTAGTGTGACCGTCGTGATTGACGATATGAGGCCCATTGTTCAGGTTGCTTATGACTGCGGCGCGGCTAAATGTTCCATCTCTATCGTACAGCCTTGTTGTCGTGTATTGGGGTATTATGTCTGTGGCGAGGTCTTTACTGTTTCCCCCTTCAGTTTCCTCGTCCAGGTTCTCGCCGATCATTAGGGCCTTCTTGAAGTAATTGGCATCCGTGACGTCTCGTTCGTACCAGATTGTCTTGTCAACGAAATTAGTGGCGCCTTCTGCAGTGTCAACTGTCGCCCTTCCTATGTATACTTCGCCGTAGAAGTCTGCTTCCTCTCCAGCAGTTCCGTTCTCTGGGCTAGGGCCGC
>CAZPDY010000247.1:0-2551 GCA_964585455.1 uncultured Candidatus Bathyarchaeia archaeon
GCATGGGAGATGCTATGGACACGTTCTTGCCGGAAAGGTATGCCAACCTCACGATGAAAGAGTTCAACTCGTTCTCGTCTTCGAAGATGATGTTAGTGGGCAAAGATTCGTATTCGCGGTGCCACACGTATACCGGGATGTTGACGCCGTCGGCAGAAATATCCTCAACCATACGGTCCTTCATCAGGGGGTCGATTTTTCCGTAGTGAATGAAGTCACGCAAGACGTAGTACATCAGTTTGTCCACGGCTTCTTCGGCGATGTTCAAGCGGTAGTCCTTGATGACTTCGTGAACCTTGTGCTTCAAGTATTCTGCGGCTTTTTCTTTTGTGTCGATTTCTTTTAAGTTGACGTCGATTTCTTCCATCAAAATGCTCTTGATTTCTCTCAACAGTTTCGCTTCTTCTTCAAGTAGCGTGGGTTCTATGACCTTGTAACGAACCTTCTGAGTCTCAGGGTCCTTAACGATGGCTGCGTACACGTAGGGCTCTTGAATGGGGTACACTTCTCTGAAAACAGAAGGCGTCTCCCTCCGTGCCTCTTGTTCCGTTTGTTCCACTTTACATTCACCTCATTCTCTTCAGCGTACGTGTTGCTTGAAGGACCGGTCGTTTTTTGTATGGACCCAAAATTATATAGTGTAGCGAGACTTAATAAAGTCTATGAATCTACGATAACCCGCCTCAGAAACCTCATTTGCTGAAAACGAGCAATTCACATGGTCGGCAATCTACTTGGTTTGGCTTTTTTCTCGAACTGTTTCTCGTAAATCTCTCGAACTTTCGCTATGGTGTCAGCTTCTTCTGGGCTCTTGTCGTTGCGGATTCTGGTGATGCGGGCGAAGCGGAGAGCCATACCGCATTTGTATGTTGGGCTTCTTTGTATCTCGTTGTATGCCACTTCGACCACAACCTTGGGCACAACGATGACTACGTGACCTTCTGTTTTGACGGCTAGGTCTTTCAAGCGATGAGTCATGTCGATGATTTCAGCGTCGGTTAAACCCTTGAAAGTCTTTCCAACGGTTAGCAGTTCGCCGCTCTCGGTGTCTCTAGCGGCAAGGTGGTAGTCCGAGAGCCAACCGTGTCTTCGTCCGTAGCCGTATTCTGCAGCCACTATGACTAGGTCGAGGGGTTCGAGAATCGTTTTTATCTTGAACCATCTTTTGCCTCGAACACCCGGCGTGTAGGGGCTGTCGGGTTTTTTCACCATCAATCCTTCATGTCCCGCTTCGATGGCTCCTTTCAGAAACTCTTCAGCCGCCTTAAGGTCTCGAGTAACTATCTGTTTTGTTAACGGGATTGCCCCAGCAACGGTGGCTAGTTTTTTCCTCCGCGTCGTGTATGCTTCTTTAATCAAGCTTTGACCGTCTACATACAGGACGTCGAACAGGTACAGTTGAACTGGGATTTCCTCTGAAACGTGTTCGATTTTGCGGATTCTCCTGAAACGACGCATCACGTGCTGAAAAGCCATCGGGCTTCCATCTTTGCCCACGGCGATGACTTCGCCTTCCAAAATGGCTTCGTTGGCTTTGACTTCTTTGCGGATGATGTCGATGGCTTCTGGGAGACTCTCAGTTACGTCGGTTAACCGTCGACTGAAAATCTTCACTTCGTCTTTTGACTTGTGAATTTGGACGCGTGCTCCGTCAAGCTTGTACTCCAAGGCTGTTTGCCCGCGGTGTGTCTCCAAAATTTCAGCCACAGTTGTAGCCATCTGTGCCAGCATGGGTTTTATCGGTCTGAAGAGTTTGAAGCCTAGGCTCAGCAGCCCTTTTTCTCCCTTAGCTTTCGCTACCGTGGCGACGTCTCCGATGTCGCCCGTGAGCATGGCTGCGGTTTGAATAACGTTTAAGGGGATGTTGAAGGCGTGAGCGACTGCAAGCTCCATCAGACCCTCGTGGAAGCCTGTCCGCATTTCGCCGATTAAGACTTTCACGATGTATTTGGCTTCAAGGGGAGCCACCGAACCCAACAGCGTTTCAAGTAGTCTCTCCTTCTTCTCTCTCGAGCCAGCTCCAGTGGTCTCAGCGATGGTTTCAAGCGTGTGCCGCACTTCGAGTATTGTTAACTGTCTTTGGAAGAGCATAGCTTGCCTTCTTACCTTGCCTTCTTCGAGCACGAATTTGACGGCGTCGCCTACATCCACAGTCTTGGAAAAAGCTCGAGACAACAAACTATCGTTCGCGTTAGTCATTCTTCGAATTATCGTGCTGATAGTTGTCCAGCTGACTTCTAACACCCGCTGGTCCCATTTTGGAAAGGCTCTGCCGGTGAGCATCGAAATAGCTGGTTCGACTTCTTGGGTTTCGAGTTGCAGGATGAATGAGGCAACCCAGTCGACCATGGCTTTACGTTTTTTTGTAGACTCGAGTTTTTCGCAAAGCTCCGCGAGGCTTCGGAAGGGAGTGGGCATACGCAATCGCTTTCAGAGAAAAGAAATGGTTTAACGGAACATAAGCATTCCGAGTTTAGAAAAGTACCTGCTAGAAGGGCTGAGAGGCAAGCTTCTCCTTAACTTCCTTAATCTTTTCTTGCAGTTCAACAGC
>CAZPDY010000248.1:0-2541 GCA_964585455.1 uncultured Candidatus Bathyarchaeia archaeon
CTTCACTTCTGCCCTGTTTGCCAACGTGTATCTTTTCTCGCAGATTATCTGGGCTAACTTCAACAGGAGCAATCTTAACCCTTTTCTGAATCTCTTAGGAACCTACACGACAGGGGCAAGCGGACAGCCCGAACCCACTGGCGGTCTAGTCTATTACGTGATAGCTCCTCGCAGCATCTTAGACGTAGCCTTGAACCCAGCAAAGGCGGTGGTGTTTGCAGCTCTCATGGTCGTGTTTTGCATAATCTTCTCGATCACGTGGCTCGAGGTAGGAGGCTTAGGAGCCTCGACCGTTGCAAAGCAGTTGGTGGATTCGGGAATGCACATTCCAGGCTACAGGAGGTCAGCCCGACCCATAGAAGCAGTGCTTAAGCGCTACATACACGCGGTAACTATTCTGGGAGGAATCATCGTGGGACTAGTCGCCGCCGTCGCAGACTTTTTCGGAGTCTTCGGGACCGGAATGGGCGTGCTGCTTTCGGTTGGCATAATCTACCAGTATTATCAGCAGTTGATGCAGGAGAGAGTGGCAGAGATGTATCCAGCGTTCCGCCGCTTCCTAGGCGGATAACCTCGCACAGAATGCTCCTAAGTTTAATGGTGCATCATCCAGAAATGGTGAACATGAAGAAGGAAGCCGCAATGAAAATGATAAAGGACGCTTAAGCCGCTTTTTTCTCGTGTGGGCAGATTGTTCATTGTCACTGCATTCGAATCCGGGGAGCCTCATAGTCTGAATTTGACTTCCACGAGTGAAGGAAATAGTTAATAATTTGGAGATGAGAAGAAAGAGAAGCAACACAACACGGAAGGGTCCAAAAATTGTTAGATTGGCTCTTATCTCCTCAAGCACCTGGAGCAACAGTTTTCATCTTGCTAATCTGCATTGCCATCTCCTTCGTCAACTCTCTGATTAACCGACTTTTGATAAATCATTTCATCGGCTGGGACGAATATGCAAAAATGCAGAAGGAACTTGCAGAGTTCCGCTCCCAAAGTTCTCAAGCCTTACGTTCTAAAGACCAGAAACTTGTTAAGAAGCTTGAGAAACAGAGACCTCGAATCAGTCAGATACAGAAGCAAATGTCGAAGCCTCAAACGATCCTCTTCTTGATTTCCTTCAGTTACATCGTTATCTGGTGGTTATTCCTGATACCCATGTACGGCTACAACCCCGTGGCGTTCATTCCAGGCCTTGGAGGAGTATCCGTTGTCCTGTGGTATTTCCCATGCTCCTTGTTCTTCGGCACGGTGTTTTCTCGAATCTTTGGAGTGGGAGTGGGAGTGGGAGAATAAAATGCTGATAAACAACAAACGAGAAAATCCTTAACAGCTCAGGCGAAGACCAACAATGAGCCAGCCCTACGACTCAAAAAAGAACATCGTTTTATGCGTATCTGGGATGGCGGGATGCGGAAAAAGCACTGCGGCTAAACGGCTTGCTGAAAAGTACCACCTGCGCTACTTCTCTGGAGGTGACGCACTGAAAGCCTTGGCAGTAGAAACTGGCTACAGACCCATGGACAGAGGATGGTGGGAAAGCGAAGAAGGAATGAGGTTCCTGAAGAAGCGCGCACAGGATTCTTCCTTCGACAGAAAAGTCGACGAGAAACTGCTAGAATGGGGGAAACAGGGAAACGTCGTTCTCGACAGTTGGACCATGCCGTGGCTTCTGAAAGAAGGTTTCAAAATCTGGCTAGAAGCGACGCCTGAAGAAAGGGCTCGGCGAATCGCCAAAAGAGACAGAATAAGCATCGACAAGGCGTTGGCAGCTTTAAGGGAAAAAGACGCGAAAACCAAGGCAATTTACAAAGAACTCTACGGATTCGACCTAGGAGAAGATTATTCGCCGTTTGACCTCGTTCTGGACGTGAGCTTGCTGAGTTCAGAAGAAGTTCTTCGAACGTTAAGTCTCATAATAGACAAAACCTATCTCGGCGCTCAATAGTGAACTTATAAATATTAGTTGCTGCATCTTTCTCAAAGCCACTGAGGTATCCTTCAATGTCTGCAATAGAAGTTGGGAGAATCTGCGTAAAAATCGCCGGCAGGGAAACTGGACGAAAATGCGTCATCGTAGACCTGATAGACAAGAACTTCATCCTCGCCACAGGACCAAAAGAGGTTACAGGAATAAAACGCAGAAGAGTCAACATGAGTCACGTAGAACCAACAACAGAAAAAATAGGCATCGATCGAGGAGCAGGCGATGAAGACGTGATTAAAGCACTGAAAGCGGCGGGTAAAACTGAAGAAATGAAAGAACTTGTTAGACCCTCAGTTATGTAGGCTGATGTAGGCTCAACTTTTTTTACTTCAAAATTCTATTTATTGCTCACAAGAGGCAAAGAAAGTGCAGAGAATTAAGCCACCATGGGAAACCAAAAGAGAGTTGCTGATAAAGGCTGAGGAAAAAACAGATGCTCGATACGGATGCAAGCCTGAAGAACGGACTATAAAAGATTACCTTCGCCTCGGAATAATAAACCTAGATAAAACCGCGGGGCCGTCCAGCCACGAAGTTACCGCTTGGGGCAAACG
>CAZPDY010000249.1:0-2529 GCA_964585455.1 uncultured Candidatus Bathyarchaeia archaeon
CTCTCATAGCATTCATCGGGATAGAAGCCGACGTGTTAACAAGAATCTTCATCCTCGTCCCCCTAAACGGGTACGAAATCTGGGGCGTCCCAGCCGAATTCCTTCCCATTGCATTCGTCGAAGGAGCATTCCAAACACCCGTGGAAGCGGTTCTCTCTGTCTTTGCAACAATAGTCGTCGGCGTGCCCCTCCTAGGCCGCCTGAACAAGATGAGACTATTCGACCTCGAGAAGTTAAGCCTCAAATAGGGTTCAGGCTTATTTCCTAGTTCTGTGTAAGATAGCAATCTCAACGAGGGAAATACAGGTGAAACTCGTAGACGCTCTAGAAAAACTTTCCAACGCCGTTGGTGTTACAGGCAGAGAAGACGAAGTCAGAGAACTACTGAAGACCATGCTCAAGCCCTACGCAGACGAAGTAAACGTCGACAAACTGGGCAACATCATCGCCATAAAGAAAGGAAAAAAGAACGCACCGAAAGTAATGCTTGCAGCGCACATGGACGAAATCGGACTAATAATCAAGAACATAACGAAGGAAGGTTTTCTGCAGTTTGCGAAGCTCGGCGGCATCGATGACCGCATCCTCATAGCACAACGAGTCCTAATCCACACAGCAAAAGGCAAGAAACCGGGAATCATCGGCTCGAAGCCACCTCACATAATGAAAGAGGAAGAGAGAAAGAAAATCGTCGAAGCAGACAGCCTCTTCATAGACATAGGCGCCGGCAGCAAAGAAGACGCCCAGAAGATGGGCGTAAAAATCGGCGACGTAGTCAGCTTCGACACGAAGTTCGCGAAGATCACAGATGACCTTGTCATAGGGAAGGCTTTCGACGACCGTGTGGGCTGCTGCCTCCTAATCGAAGTTATGCGGCAGCTCAAGAACGTTGACTGCACGGTTTACGCAGTTGGCACGGTACAGGAGGAAGTGGGGCTTCGAGGCGCAACCGTTTCTGCTTTCCAAATATACCCCGACTTGGCTCTGGCTTTCGACGTCACAGTCGCAGGCGACACTCCCGGTGTTCAGGAGGTTGAGGCTCCGACAAAAACGAAGAAAGGACCCGTCATCGGTGTGATGGACGCTGGCTTGATAACGCATCCAAAAATACTGTCGCTCCTCGTCGACGCTGCGGAGAAAAGCAAGATTGCATACCAATTCGAAACAGGGTTGGCTGGGTCGACGGACGCGGCGCGAATAGCTCTCTCCCGAGAAGGAGTGCCCAGCGGAGTATTGTCGATTTCCACACGCTACATTCACAGCCCATCTTCAGTACTCTCGCTCAGCGACGTGCAGAAGGCAGCAAAACTGGCGGTAGCAGCAATAAAAGAAGCACCCAAAAACTTCTAACACCATTCCCCATCCTTTTTTTCAAAGCTTATATGAAGAACATGTGAAAACAAATTAGTTATCCGAGCACTTCTAGCCAGAGGGACATTCTTGCCAGAAAAAACGAAGTTCGAGTTCCTTGAACACACGGCAGACGTTTACATAGCTGCTTACGGAAAAACCTTGGAGGAAGCTTTCGAGAACGCCGCCTTAGCCACTTTCGAAGCCATGACCGACACTGGAAAGATAGCGCCGAAACTTGAAGAGACTGCGGAGGTTGAAGGCTTCGATGAAAAGGCTCTTCTCTACAACTGGCTGGAAACACTTCTAGTCAAGTTCGAAACAACAGAAAGCCTCTATTCAAAGTTTAAAATCACGAGCCTCGAACGAACAGGCGAGGGCTACAGACTGAAAGCCAAGATTTGCGGCGAAAAATTCGACCCCGCAAAGCATCCTTCGAAGGTGGGAGTCAAGGCTGTGACGTATCATCTTATGGAAATAGTGAAAAAGCCTCGTGAAGTCGCTGTGAAGTTTATCCTCGACATCTAGCTAGCGAATCAGAAACGTTATCTCCTCAACCAGAGTCTCGGGCACTATGTTACGTTTTCCCCTGTGCTTCAACGCGAGAAGCCCCAACTCCTGGAGTATCAACGAGTCTTCATACACGTTCTTTACGTCACGTTTTATTCTGTGCGCCAACTCGTTTATCGACTCGACACGCCTATTCGCAAGATAATTCAGCAGTTCCACGCGTTTTGGCGTCAACGAAGCCAACTGCCCAAAATCGAATTCTCGCACCTCTTCCACGATGTAATCAAGCTCACCCGCCTCCTCATACCCCTTATAGGCGTCAACCAAGCCCGCCCACTCAAGGTACGCGTTTAAAAGGTGCCTCGGTCTCCTTTTTTTGAGGAATTGGTCTTCAAACTCGTCGAAAGCCAAGCCATACTGATCCTCAAACCAGCGAATCCGCTTGGATACTTCTTCGGGGGTGAGGCTACGGACTATTCTTACGAGCAACGCTGTTCAAGACAAGATAGCCACCTGTAAGATAAAACCTTCTTTGGTTCAAACACCATAAAAATAGCAGAACATTCCAGATCAAGACCTGATCATGGTCAAAACCATCTTAAACCTACTCACCGCCTTCAAAGCATGAGGCTCATTAGCGGGCATGATAACAACCTCACCCTCCTTCAA
>CAZPDY010000250.1:0-2497 GCA_964585455.1 uncultured Candidatus Bathyarchaeia archaeon
ACGTGTAGCTGTAGATGTACACGTGCCTGGCGTTTTCTATGAAATCGTTATGGTAGAATTTGTTGTTGATTGAATCGTCGAGGTAGACGCCGTACAGGCTGTTAGTCACTATATCGTTTCCCAAAATCAGGTTTTCCGATGAGTGCCAAAGATAGATGCCCTTATAGTTGTTTTCTATGTTGTTCGCGGATATCGTGTTGTTGGAAGAGGAATAGTGCCAGATGCCCAAGGGGTCGTTTTTGACTATGTTGTTTCCGAAGATGATGTTGTTTGAAGACCTGTCGAGGTAGATGCCCTCATAATTGCCCTCAATGTTGTTTCTCGATATCGTGTTGTTCGGTGAGTAGGCGAAGCCGATTCCGAGGCCTAGTTTGTTTGCCGTTATGTTGTTTTCGGAGATTATGTTTTGTGTAGAGTGGGCTGCCCAGATGCCGTTTTCATTGTCGTTTATGTTGTTCTCGAAGATGTTGTTCTCGGATGAATAGGATAGCCATATGGGGAAGCTGTTGCTTTCCATGTCGTTCCCATGTAGAATGCTGTGGGAGGTTGAGTTGAGGTGGATTCCAATCCAGAAGCCTCGGATTTTGCAGTTCGTGATCGTCACGTTGCTCACGTTGTGAAGGCATATGCCCTCAGATGGATAGCCGGGTCCTTGGAGTGTGTATCCGTTCCCGTCGATTATTATGCTGCTTCTTTCGACCACGATTTCGCCATTGATGCTGCCGATGAAAGTGTAAAATTCCCCGCCATGTTCAATCTTGTCAGTGCCCTCGACGGTTCCGTCTGCCCTTACGTAGATGGTCTCAGTTGCCCTCACTTGATGCACCTTTAATGCTGCAATTGATGTTCCTAGAAGAACAACAATTAAAACCGTCAACAAGCCAAGCTGCCTAATCATCCTCATCATCTGTTACTTCTCCTACCTCAGCTTTATCGGTTGTGGAAGACGCGGTAGAAGCGTTTGCTCAAGCTACTTTGGCTTTCTGACCATCTTGAAGTACACCAACAGAAGAACGGCTCCGGCTCCTACCGCTGCTGCCACTATGATTACGAGGAGTGTCGGGAACTCTTCCTGTGGAGTATTCACGCTGAAGTAGATTGTTTCAGAAGCCCTCATGTTCCCCCGCGTGTCGTTTGCGTAGACTGTTAGACTATGCGGTCCTTCAGCTAGTCCAGATAGAGTCGTGTTTCCAGTGATGGTCACGTTCGCCGCGCCGTCCAAGCTGTAGCCAACCCAAGAGGTCGGCTCGTTTACGGTGAAGGTCAAGGACACGTTGTTCACGGTGTACGTCTTATTTTCTGGAGAAATCAGCGAGATGGCTGGCGGGGTGACGTCGGTTGGAGTGCCCGTGATTGTCACTTTGTGCGGTACGTTTTGGTAGGTGAAGTATATCCACCTGTTGTCTCCATCGTCGTAGAGCGTGTAGTTCCAGTAGAGCGGGCTGGCGCCGTCGAGCGTGACGTTGTAGGGCGCAACCATTAATGCGTGGGGTACGCGGACTCGGCAGAACCCCTCTGCGCTTCCAGTCGCGTTGGAAGTGGACATCCTGATGGTGTTGTTCGAGTCGAAGTACTCGAAGTTTCCAACCGATGTGCTGGAAATGACGTTTACTTGAGCCCCCAGCGAAGTGTTGAAGCTATGAAACATGCCCCTTAGGGGAAAGCTATCTACAACGTCATTGGAAACGTAGGCTTCGTCGGCTATGCCGTCTTGGTTAGAATCCGTTCCTGCGTAGTCGCTCCAGTAATTTCCTTCTACGCCGTCATCCCAATGGTTTGTTACCGTGTTGGTTGTCGCTTGGAACGTGTTGCCGACGATGTTGTTGTGATAAATGAAGTTATCGTGGGATGAGTCGAGCCAAACGCCGAATATCGTGTTTTCACTGACATTGTTACCCGTGACGGTGCAGTTGCTTGACTCTAGGAGCCCTATTCCGTCATAGTGGTTTTCATACACGTTGTTCTGCGAGATCAATCCGTTCGTGGAAGCATTGGCGTTAATCCCGTAATCGCCGTTCTTGTAAACATAATTGTTGATGACCGTGAAGTGCAGTGAATTCGTGACGAAAATTCCCCTATCAGTGTTGTTTGCTGCGACGTTTTGACCGATTGTGCAGTTGTCGGAGTAGCGAACGAAGATAGCATCGCCGTTGTCGACTACATAGTTCTTCTCAATGACAGAGTTATCTGAGTTGTAGACGTGGATGCCAGTTCCGCCGTTCTGCACTGTAAACTCTCTGAGAACAACGCTATTGGCAGTGACCCAGATGACCGTGCCAGTATTGTTGCCGTCGATGATTGTCGTGCCTTTGTTCTCTCCAATTATTGTAAGAGACTTTTTCACAGTAAAATGCTCGTGGTAGGTTCCTTCTTCCACGAAAATTGTATGCCCGTTCAGTGTTTCCAGTGCGTCTATGGCCGCTTGAATGGTTGCGTAACTCAACCCCGTGTCGATATTGTGAACAGGATAGCCTTCAACAAACACTCCCATCAGGGG
>CAZPDY010000251.1:0-2497 GCA_964585455.1 uncultured Candidatus Bathyarchaeia archaeon
GGGAAGAAGAGCAGACAGCCTAGTCGACTGCATGGACGAAATAAAGCTACAAGTATCAAAAACGAATGAAGAAAAAGAGCGCCCCCCTTGATTAGCACGCTCTAGCGCATCCTAGACAAGTTTTCAAGGATTGCTACATAGGATTTTTCGAGGGTGCAAAGCCCACCCGTGGGTCCCCCTTCCTGGACGACCAAGTACTCATTTGGTGCGTGAGCCCTTCCACCATGACCTAAACCGCCTATGACGAAGGGCAAGTTCAAGGGTTCACGGTTGAACATGCAAAAGGGAGCGCTACCAGCAATGTGAGGCCATATTTCTGGCTCGTAGCCGAATTCTCGGTAGGCTTTTATGACTGCTTGGGCGGCGGGGTGTTTTACGCTCGTCTTTGCCCATCCGTAGCCCTCTTCGAGCTCCACAATCCTAATCTCTTTAAAGCCGTGTTTGTCGAGGTGCTTCTTTATTCTCGGCATGACTTCTTCAACTGTCATGTTGGGAACGAGTCTGACGTCGACTTTTGCCGTGATTTTGTATGGCAGCACGGTTTTTGTTCCAGGTCCGATGTAGCCGCCCCAGATGCCGTTTACGTTCAGGGTCGGGGAGTAGAGATACTTTAGCAACGCCTCTTTGCCGTGGGTGTTTTCGATGAACCTCTCGACCTTCATCATATCCTTGACTGAGCTTTCGTCGAAAGTCTTCTCCAGTTTGTTAAGCAGCCCCTCATCTTCCTTGCTTGGGGGTAGAGCGTTTTCGTAGAATCCGTCGATCAAGACTCTATTTCCGTCTTTCGTTGTCATGGTGCTCAAAGCTTGTATCATGCGCCAAGCTGGGCTGTCCACCCAGGCTTTGTTGCTTCCGTGGACGTCGAATTGGGTTGGTCCGTGTCCCCAAGTTTTTCCGTCGAGTTCCAGCTCGAAGTAGACTATGCCCTTCACGCCCAACTCCATCATCACTTTCCCCTTCTGGTCTTGGTCGGCAGACGGAAAGAGGACGGCGTCGGCTTTCTTCAACTCACTTTCATATTTGTTGATAAACTCGGGTAAGTGTCTGCTGCCCAGTTCTTCTTCTCCTTCCGCGACGAACATCAGGTTTACTGGCATCTCCTCGCCTGCTGCTTTGATGGATTCGCAGGAGTTTAGGAAGGCGCGTAACTCTCCTTTAGTGTTGATCGCTCCTCTTGTGACGAGACAGTCGCCGAAGGGGGGCATGTTGACCACTCTGCCTTCTAAGGGGGTACAGACCATCCAGGGTCATCGACGGGTTGGGTGTCGTACATGAAGTAGATGATTATGGTCTTGTCTGCGCCCGCATCATAGTACCCATAAACAACTGGAAACCCAGAGGTTTCAACAAGCTTCGAGTTTCTGCATCCAAGGTCTTCGAAGTAGCTCTTCACCAGTTGGGCGCACTCCTTGACTCCCCTGTTCTCAGCTGAGATTGAGGGTTGGCGAACGAATTCTTGAAGCTTACCAAGATGCTCGCGGTAATGCAGATCGATGTACTCGAAGACTTTTTCTCTCCGCAAGTGCCTTTCACCGCACTTAGACTTGCTGGGTTTGTTAATAATTCTTTGCTGGTCTAAAATGCCCTTTGTCGAAACTTATATCAGAGGCTTTCTTCATGAACTGTTTTCTCAAGACAGAGGGTTACTGTTTTGCCTAATCTCAATGTGCTGCTAAAAGACGAGGAAGGCAAGCGTGTTCTTCTCTTGGGCAACGAGGCAATAGCTAGAGGAGCCCTCGAGGCTGGAATCGGGGTCGTGACCACTTATCCTGGCACTCCGGCGTCTGAAATCGGCGATTCCCTCTCTGCCATCGCAGAGGATGCGGGCTTGTACATGGAATATTCCGTTAACGAGATTGTGGCTGTGGAGATGGCTGCAGGCGCTGCCATCTGCGGCGTTCGGGCGCTCACTGCCACGAAGCACGTTGGCTTGAACGTGGCTGCAGACGCGGTCATGACGCTTGCTTACGTGGGTGTTCGCGGAGGCATGGTAATAGTAACAGCAGACGACCCAGAGTGCTACAGTTCCCAGAACGAGCAGGACAACCGCTACTACGCGCTGCTCTCTAAGCTGCCCCTCTTGGAGCCTTCTGACGCTCAAGAAGCAAAAGACATGGTATCTTATGCTGTGAGAATCTCGGAGGAGCTTCAACTGCCCGTTTTACTGCGTACGACTACTCGTGTAAGCCACACTCGTGGACCCGTGACGTATGGTGCCCTGGAAAAAATCAACCCAAAAGGCGAATTCGTCAAAGACGTTAAACGTTTCGTAATGGTTCCTGCTCACGCTCGCATACAGCACAAAGCCCTGCTTCAGAAGGTGGAACGTGCCAAAGAAATCTCGGAAAACTCACCATACAACAAAGCCGTGAGACAGGGCAGGAGTGTTGGAATCGTTTCTTCTGGCGGAGCTTACAACTACGTCGCCGAGGCTGTGGAATTCTTAGGCTTGGGTGTTGGAATTCTCAAACTCGGCATGACTCACCCACTTCCAGAA
>CAZPDY010000252.1:0-2488 GCA_964585455.1 uncultured Candidatus Bathyarchaeia archaeon
AAGGAGTCGACCCCGGAAGGAGTGCCCAGCCAGAGAAGCTGTCATCGCTTAGGTTAACGGTTCCATGCCAAAGGGTGTTGTTGCCAGCAATATCCGTCGTGTCGAATCCTCGAACCACCAAATGCAAGCTTGTTCCGAGAACTGCTGCTGCTGGGGCGTCACATGTTGCTCCGTCAGGAACGGCAGCCCAATCAGTCCAAACTTCAGACACAGTATCATAAGAGCGATAGTACACCATGTTAGTGAAGCCTCTAACAACAAGAACGAGCTCTGACCCATAGTTCACCAAAGTCGGCGCCGAAGGTGACGCACCGCTGAGAAGCGTCCAGCCAGAGAAAGTGTAGTCGGTGAGGTTGACAGAACCAAACCATAAGCTTCGGCCATCCATACCGCGAACGACGAAGTACAGCCTACCGGAGTAAACCGTTGCTGCCGGGCTGTCACAGGTTGCTCCATAGGGTATGACATGCCAGTCTTCCCAAGAAGTGGTTGAAGAGTTGTACAGCCGATAGTAAATTTCATCGCTGCCTCCCCGAACGACGAGATGACCATCGGCACCTCCTGGAAGCGGGGAAAACACTGCCGTCAAGTTGTGGTTGCCGTCCATAGTCACCGTGTATGGGTTCAAGTCGCCAACGTTGACGTCGTCAAGCAACCAATAATCCAACTCCATGTTGGCGTCTGGAATTGCTTCCACTTGAACGTTTGTGCCTGCGTTGTGCACGTAGGTTCCTGGAGACGGGTCGGCTGTTCCACCTGGGCCGGCCTTCACTATCAATTCGTACTGAATATTCGTGAAGACAGCAGTTAAGTTGTGATCGCCGTCCATGAACACCGTGTAAGGATTAGTGTCCCCTACGTTGACATCGTCGAGCAGCCAATAATCAAGCTTCATGTTCGGGTCTGGAACTGCGTCAACATCCACGTTTATACCCGCAACCACGAAGTAAGTGCCTGGAGCAGGATCGGTCGTACCGCCAGAACCTGCTTGAACAATCAGCTCGTACTGGATGTTCGTGAACACTGCGGTCAAGTTGTGGTTCATGTCCATAGTAACAGTGTAAGGATTCGCGCTGCCAACGTTGACATGGTCAAGCAACCAGTGGTCAAGCTCCATATACGAGTCAGGGAGAGCAGTGACTTGCACACCCAAACCCTCGTCGTATGAGTAAGTGCCCGGAGTAGGATTAGTGGTGCCACCTGAACCAGCCTGAACTATCAAATCGTACTGAACTCCGCCAACATCGTTGACTGTGACCTGCCATTCTTGAGTGTCTGAGAGGCTACCGTCTGATACCGTCAGCGTCACCGTGTGAAGACCGGCTGACGTGTCGTCGGGTAAGTAGGTCCAGTCTTGAGTTGTCGCTTGCAGGTCATCGTCCAGTTTCCAAGCATAGCTCAATGGGAACGGACCATCTGGGTCGGAAGAGACGTGGGAAAAGGCCAAACTGCCTCCCTCGTCAACCTCTGGAGTCAGATCAGCCGGCGAGTACCAATCTATCCTTGGTCGGTCGTTCCCAGATACCGAGGCAACATTCACGGTGTTTGAATTGCGTGTCGTTCCGTCCACCCAAGAATCGTTAGGAATGACCTGGCATACCCAAGCATTGCCTGAAGCTGTCTCTTGGGGAACGATAGTTTCGCTTTCGCTAAGACCGTCTTTGGTATCTATGTAGCGCTGGAATATCTGAGCTGCAGACAAAGCGGTCGGGTAGATTCTAACCTCGTCCATCGATCCAACAAAGTCGCCACTCACGCTGCCCAAGCCTCCAATGTCTAAGAGCCCATCCAGCGTAGCGTTAATGTTACCACTTGCTACCAAAGATGCCCTCAACAACCCATCCAAGTAAAGCCTCAATCCAACTCCTGACTCGTAAGTGCACACGACATGGTGCCAAGCGCCAGGTCCCTCATAAACCCTGAAGTTAACAGAATTGATACCCGTGGAATTGTAGATGTACCAGTATACTCGGTAGCCGTCGTTTTGGCCACGATAATCCACCCTGTATCCCACACCATACGAACCGCCTTGGTAGCCTCCTGTGGAATAAACCTCATCGTGCTTCAGGATGACTGTCTCAGTGCTCGTTGAAGAGGTCTTTGCCCAGAACTCCACCGTTATCTTGGACCAGGTGCCAGATCCACCGAGGGTGCTGCCGCTTTCTTGGACTCTTATGTAGTCGTTGCCGTCGAAGCTGAACGCTCCGCCCACAACTCCGTCCTGAATCCAAGAGGAGCCATTAACTGAGTCGTCATTTCCATACCCGGAATAATCATGCGTCACTCCGCTACTGCCAGAGTATAGTGGAACTTCGGTGTCAAAGGCCATCTGAAGGTTGGTCATAGAAACCCCGCCTTTAGTCCAATGGAAGATGTTGGTCGTTGAGTCGCTGTCTCCGTCGGTCGTGGCTGCGGCTGTACACACCAGGTCTTCATCGTCGTAGTCCGTGCCCCCTTTCATGGAGTCTAATGTAGGCACGGCTGTATT
>CAZPDY010000253.1:0-2476 GCA_964585455.1 uncultured Candidatus Bathyarchaeia archaeon
GTTTTGCTGCCCTCTATAAGTTCATTTAACCTATTTATGGCTCTTATTAACGTGGTTTTTCCGCAGCCCGAGGGTCCCATGACTGCGGTAACGGCGTTTGATTTTAGTCCCACTCTAATATCTTTGAGAACATGTTTGTTTCCAAACCAGACGTTTAATTCCTGCACGCCTACCTTAGTGTCCTTAACCACTTTTCCACCTCATTTTGCTCGCCTTTGGTATCGGTTGCGGATGTAGATTGCAATAGAATTCATGCCCAAAAGAGCGGCTAAGAGAACGAGAATTCCCGCAGCAGCTAAACCGCGAAACTCCGATTGTGGGAGATTCACCCAATTGTAAATCTGGATAGGCATAACTGTGAAGCGGTCTAGGGGTCCGGTGGGAACAAATCTTACGTAAACCAAGGCGGCGATGGCTATCATTGGGGCGGCTTCACCTATCGCTCGGGACAATGCCAGAATAGTTCCTGTCAGTATGCCTGGAAGTGCTTGAGGCAGAACAATTCCCCTTGTTACTTGCCATCTTGTAGCTCCGAGGGCGTACGCTCCTTCTCGGTGGGTTTGAGGCACGCTACGTATTGCTTCTTGTGATGCAATGATGATTATTGGTAGAATGAGTAAAGTCATTGTTAATGCTCCGGCTAAAATGCTTCTTCCCAGAGCCAACGCTTCAACGAACAAGCCTAAACCAAGGATGCCGTAGACGATGGAGGGCACACCGGCCAGGTTGGCGATGTTTAAATGGATAAAGCTTGTAAGCCAGTTTTTGGGGGCATACTCTTCTAAATAGAGCGCTGCACCAACCCCTAAAGGAAAGGAGAACAAGGCAGTTATACCAACGATCCAAATGCTGCCGAAAAGAGCTGCCAGTATCCCAGCCTGCTCTGGAAATCGAGAAGGGAAGCTTGTAAGGAATTGGAAGTCCAGCCAAGGTAAGCCATCTTTGAAGGCGTCGTAGAGTATGGCTCCAAGGCTTATCATGCTCAGTATTATTGCTGATAAACTGAGGACACGAAGCATTCTGCCCTTAATCTTTCGAATCGTGTCTCTTGACTTCTTTGAGACCATGTCTAATACCTCTTCCAATAGCGCTTAGCCACCCATTGACCGATCAAGTTGACCACCAGAACCATTAGGAAGAGGGTCAGTCCGACCGAGAAGATTGTCTTGTACTCGAGACTTCCAAAGGGTGCTTCGCCAAGACTGATCTGGGTTATGTAAGCTGTCATTGTTTGTATACTTTCAAGCGGGTTGAGCGTCAGCTTAGGTGTGGAGCCCGCTGCAATGCTGACGATCATGGTCTCGCCTATGGCTCGTGAGATGGCCAAAATGAATGAGGCTACTATGCCTGAGAAGGCTGAAGGAATCACGATTCTGAGGGCAACTTCGTGTTTGCGTGCTCCTAAGGCGTAAGCTCCTTCCCTTAAAGATTGAGGGACTGCCAGCATGGCGTCTTCGCTTAGGGATGAGACCATAGGGATAATCATGACACCCATGACCAAGCCTGCACTTAGAGCGTTGAACACTATCATTTCTGGAAAGGCATTCTGAAGGAGGGGAGTGATGAAGGTTAGGGCGAAGTATCCGTAGACTACCGTGGGAACTCCTGCCAGGATCTCAAGAATGGGTTTCACGGTTCTGCGAAGTCGGTCTGGCGCGTATTCACTAAGAAAAATGGCGCCACCCAAACCAACTGGCACGGCTACGCTTAATGCTATAATTGTCACCATAATAGTGCCCCAGACAAGCGGCAAAACTCCAAAGTGTTGAGGCTGAAAAAGAGGAGTCCACTGAGTTCCAGTGAAGAATTCGATTATGGAAACCTCTTGGAAGAAGCCTACAGCCTCAAACAGCAACACTCCGAGGATTGCAAGCGTGGTGAAAACTGAGGCTATGGCGCTTATGAAGAGAAGTTTTTCAATTATCCACTCTCGTAAACGTCTTGTAGGTTTTCTTAGTTGCGAAGCTTCTTTGCTGTTCTTCATGCTGTAGGACCCTATTAATGGCAAAACAAAAAAAAGGTTACGTTTGTTGTTCCAGCGTTGTAAGGTTCTCTTGATATTTTGAGCTTGGTAATGGCGTGTAGCCTACTTCTGCAACCAACTGCTCGGCGTTTTCCATGTAGAATCTTACGAAGGCTTTGACTTCCGATCTTTTGAGAGATTCTTTATTTACATATATGAAGATAGGGCGAGACAACGGTGTGTATTGTCCAGAGTTTATGGTTTCATCTATTGGTGTTACTGGACCGCTACCAGAATCTATCGGCACGATCTTAAGTTTGTCAGTGTTTTCTGCGTAGTAGGCGTATCCGAAATACCCGAGGGCGTAATGATCTCCAGCGATGCCTTGAACCAAAACGTTGTCATCTTCGCTGGCGGTGAAGTCTGGTCTGCTGGCGTCTTCCTTTCCAACAATAACTTCGGTGAAGTAGTCGAACGTTACAGAATCTGTTCCTGGTCCATAGAGATGTATTG
>CAZPDY010000254.1:0-2461 GCA_964585455.1 uncultured Candidatus Bathyarchaeia archaeon
GAGTTGTTTTTCAACGCTTCTCGCTTCAGCGATCCCGCCGTAGTACAGCTTTCTTTCCAAGATCTCTTTCATCTGCGACGCTTTCTGTTCAATGAAGCCTGCCGCTTCCACGGGGTTCTGAAGTAACTGCAGGTTTGCCCAGATAGCTGCTTCGGTCTCGCGGAGTTGGCTGAAGCCACCGACTTCAACAACCTGCCTAATGTAGGTTCGCAAAAAATCGTAGTACCCAGCAGTTCTCACGTGTTCTAGGGCATCCTCCACTTTCTTCTTGAAAGTGGGGCTTCCCTTCACAGTTAGCCTGTGCTTATAGCCCGATTCGACGAGTTTTCTTGCTTTTTCAACCTCACCCTCTGTGTAAACTCGTTTAGGAAAATGAGGAGTCATCGTCGTCTCTTCTTCAGAGATTAGGCTAATCAGCCCACGGGCTTGTATATCTTGATGTTGCGGCTCTTCGAGATAAACTCAACAACGCCTTGATGCTCCAACTCTTTCAGAAAATCTCTGGCAACGCTCAAGCGCAGGTCAAAACGAGAAGCAACAACATAGGGCGTTATTACTTTCATCTTCTTCAGCTCGCCCACAACCTTGTCGCTCTTCAAGTTAGGCGTGGTTATTCCTGGAACCGACTTCCTTTCGCCAGGTGCTGCTGCAGCTTTTTTTTCCTTCTTGGCATCCTTCTTTTCTGAGTCCTTCTTCTCTGCAGCTTTTTCCATCTGCTTTAGAGAGAGCTTCTTCTTTCCACCCATAATCGTGTCCTCCGCTGTTCGAGAAAAAGACGATGCTCCTTATAGCCTTTTTTCCGTCACGCCACCGCGGCGATTTTTTGCTTGTGTTCCTTCTGCCATCTAGATAACGGAATACCCAGCCGTTTTTCTACTTCCTGCCTGTGGATGCTGTTCATCGTACAGAAGGGAATGATGCGTCCGTCGGGCACGGCGTAGTGGATGCAGCATCGTTGCACTCTCTCGAGGTCGAAGTTGTAGGGGTCCATGAAATGCATCGAAGAGAGCAGTATAGCTTTTCTTTGAAGGTCGCCCAGGGCTTCGTAGCTTCCACTCCTCAAGACTGGAAGAAGATACTTCCTCAGCATACCAAACTTCACGTGCCGCAATGCGCCGAGCAAACGCATCTTCGCTCTAGCATCATGTCCTTTCTGAGTTTCTTCGTAGACTTTCTCCATGGTTTTAACAAACTTTTTAACATTCCCGTAACGTGTAATCGGCGTTATCTCGCCATCCTCGACGAAAAGGTAAGTAGCCATACCGCAGTGGGGATGCGCAGTGAACTCGACGTAGCGTTTATGCTTTATTGCGCCGATGGCTTGGGCGATTGGCACCACGGTGGGGACTGGGTAAAAGTCGTTCATCTTCACTTTTCCGCCTGTCTGTTCCTCGCAGAGACGCATGAAGTCGGGGATGGTTATGCGCATTTTTTCTCTCTCTTCCTCGGGCAAGCGACCGCAGAGGCTGACTGGCTGAACGTTAATGCACCGCACGACATCGAAGTTTTCGACCGCAAAACGTACGATGTCTCCGATTTGCTGGTCGTTGACGCCCTTGACGAGGGTCACCACCAGAACGATGCTGTTTAGACCCGCTTCCCTACAGTTTTTGACGGCTTTCATCTTAGTTTCGAGGAGGTCGACGCCGCGGGTGAATTTGTAAACGTCGTTCGTCAAGCCGTCAAACTGCAAGTAGACGGTGCTCACGCCAGCTTCTTCGAGGGTTCTGCAGTACTCTACGCTTTGGGCGAGGCGAATGCCGTTAGTGTTCACTTCCACGTGGCGGAACCCCGAATCCTTCGCCATTCTAATCAGTTCGGGCAAGTCTTCGCGAATCGTGGGTTCGCCCCCGCTGAACTGCAACGCGGTAGCTGGGACTGGGCTGTTTTGGCGCAAGTTTGTAAGCATGTCGTGGATTTGCTGCTTAGTGGGCTCGTAGACGTATCCCGCTGCGGCTGCGTTGGCGAAGCATACTGGGCATCGGAGGTTGCAGCGATTGGTGACGTCAATTATGGCGAGGGCAGTGTGGCTCTTGTGCTGGGGGCAGATTCCGCAGTCGTTAGGGCATTCTTTGACTGTCTGTGTGCGCGGGTTGTCTAAGCCTTCTCCCTCTTTTCGGTATTCCTCTGCCCGCTTGTACTGGTCGTAGTCGCTCCAATAAAGCTCGTTATACTTGCCATGTTTTGGGCAGGTTTTTTCTATGTAGACTTTGTTGTCTTTCTCGTATATGGTGGCGTCTAGGACTGTGAAGCATTCGGGGCATATGCTTCTAGTTTGTTTAATCGTTGCCGTCTTGTTTCACCACTGATGGTTGTAAAATGCTTTTAAGAGGGCACGTATTTGAAGTTTTTCCAAAGTTTCAGAAGGTGAAAGGTAGGGTTGAGCGAAGCAGTCGATGGGGAGGCAAGGAGGGTTTTGAGAGAACTAGGCTTGACCGCATATGAATCCGCTGTCTACCTA
>CAZPDY010000255.1:0-2443 GCA_964585455.1 uncultured Candidatus Bathyarchaeia archaeon
ACATAATTGAGTATCCAAGCTTGCTCCGTCTCCACAGAAACGAGCCCTGTGACTATGTTCGCCCCCATCCACCCGCCGAAAGTGCCCAGAGCAGCGATCAAGGAGCTTTTCGAGAGGGAGCCCAGAGCCAACACTATGGCTATCCACACGAAAGTGCTGAGCAAACTTCCCAACAAAGACAGCGGAAGCAGATGAAGGTTGTTCTGAGCACCGTAGATTATCGTTCCTCCCACCGCCATGTAGACACTAAGCACCACGTACGTGGCAAGCAGAGTCAAGAAGGCGGCGAACACTTTTCCCAAGAAAACCATCGTGCGGGAAATTGGCTTCGTGAGCAACGGAACGATTGAGCCGCTCTCGAACTCGCCAGAAATGCTATTCATTGCAGTGACTATGGCAAAGAGTAGGAACCCGAAACCACCCATGCCACTGCCCGTTTCCACGACGTAATTGGGCTGAGGTTCAAGAGGAGTGTTCATCACGTTGCTCAGAATCACTGGGATAAACAAACTAAGAGTTGCGAGGACGAAGGCGACAACAATCATGCCCAGAAACTTCTTCTTACGCAGGTTCCAGAGAAGTTCATACCTCACCATCGCCAGAAAAGCGTTCCACCGAGAATGCGTGCCTTCTAGGCGGGTCATTTTTGCCCACCCTCCTGTTTCGTGACAAGTTTAACAAAGATGTCTTCGAGACTTTGGCCTTCAGTCTTCATTGATGTTATCACTCCTCCCGCTTTGGTGATTGCTTGAGACACTTCGGGTCTAACGTCGTCGCTTGTGCTCAATTCTACAGTAAGCGTGTTGTCCTTCTTTGTCGCTTCGGAGACGAAGGGCAATTTCTTAACACTCTCTATGATGTCTTTTTCCAGTCTTGCTACTTCAACCACGAGCACGGCTGGTCCGGCGAACTTCTTCGAGATGTTCTCGAGCTTGTCAGAGGTCAACGCCACTCCCTTATGGATTATCGTGGCATGCGTGCAGACCTGCTGAACCTCGAAGAGCAGGTGCGACGAGAGGAAAACTGTCACACCTTCTTGCGCTATGTGCTTTACCAGCTCTCTGACTTCCACCATGCCCACAGGGTCCAAGCCTAAGCTCGGCTCGTCCAAGATTACCAAGTCGGGAGCGTTCAACAATGCTTGAGCGATTCCTAAGCGCTGTTGCATGCCCTTGCTGTACTTGCCCAGTGCGTCTTTTTCTCTTCCCTTTAGCCCCACTAGTTCGAAGAGCTTTGGCAACTGGTCTAGCCTCTGCTGTTTCGTCATACCATACATGTTTCCATAAATGTCTAAGAGTTCCCATCCCGTCAGATGCTTGGGAAATTTGGGTAGTTCGGGCATGTAGCCGAGATGAAGTCGTATTTCTGGCTTGTCTCCAGCGGCTTCTCTGTCGAGGACTCTTATCGTGCCCTCATCCGGCTTGAGCAGCCCAACTATCATCTTTATGGTAGTGGTCTTGCCTGCGCCGTTTGGACCCAAGAAGCCATGCACCGTTTTGGCTTCAACTTCGAGGTTCAACTTGTTCACGGCGGTTAGGCGGCCGTATTTTTTCGTCACGTTTTCGGTTTTGATTGCTAACAACGCCAACACCTTGTCTCTATCGCTTGACTTTCGCAGAATATCTGCAAAGCTCGAATTTAAGATTTTATTATCGAGGAATTGTGTTTTGATGAAAGGCTTTTTTAATTCGTTTTTATTGTAATTCCAGGCAGGCTCGAAATATTATTGCGAAAGCTTGGCGGGAAACGGGCTTGAAGAAGACTGAGTGGAAGCTCATCTCTGAGCTCATGAAGGATTCTAGGAGAAGCGACAGATCCCTAGCCAGAGCTGTAGGGGTTTCTCAGCCCACGGTCGCTCGGATGATTAAAAAGCTGGAGAAGGAAGGCTACATTAAAGAATACACCATGATACCCGACTTCCTCAAGCTCGGCTACCATCTGTTGGCTCTCGTTTTTGTTAAGCTCAAGAGTGGGCTCAGCTCAGAATGGATTGAGAGGGCGAGGCGGCTTGCCAAAGAAGCTCTGAAGGCTGACCCTTTCGAAGTATTGATGGTTGAGAGAGGAATGGGAATGGGGTACGACGGCGTGTTTCTTTCTCTCCACGAGGATTATGCGTCTTATCTGAAGTTCAAGGACTGGTTGAAACAATTTGCTTTTTTGGAGTGGTCTAAGATTGATAGTTTCATAATAGGCCTCGACGACGAGGTTAACTATCGACCGTTCACTCTTGCAGCTCTAGCCAAGCATCTGCAGACGCTAAAAGGAGAAGAGTGTCCGCCTTGGCGATTAAACGTAAGTTAGTCGTGTGGAAGCGTTATGATTAAGTTTAAATGGAAGCCATTCTATAATCAACCGACACTAAGGAGGAACGTTGACTTTGGTTGAACAGGATCAACAGTATCCTTACTTCTTCATGCCCGGCGCGACGACTCTGGGCTTAGTC
>CAZPDY010000256.1:0-2443 GCA_964585455.1 uncultured Candidatus Bathyarchaeia archaeon
GGTACATAGTGGCATTCCTCGTCTTCGCACTCAACAGCGCAGCCTACCAGAAAGGCTACATTAAGGGAGCGATGGAAGCCGTTTACGAAGATCAGATGACAGCCGCCCTCTCCCTTGGGCTTTCAAAAGCACAAGCCATCAGACATGTAGTGCTTCCTCAAGCCTTGAGGATAGTCATACCCGCTTGGAGTAACGAGTTCTGTTCCCTCGCCAAGAGCACGGCTGCCCTCACTATAATAGGGGTAGGAGAGCTTACCTCTGCCATCAGGACGATAGTTTCTTTCACATGGAGAGTCTTAGAAGCATATGCTCTAGGAGCCTTAATCTATCTTATCTGGATTAGCGCCATGATGAAACTCTTGGACATGTTATACAACAGAGTGAAAATACCCGGAATAGAAATAACCGCGTGAGAAACCAACTCTCTGACTCTGCTTGAATGCACCCTCAAAAGCAAACAATCAGCCCTACACAATTCACACATAACCGACAGCCACAGCCTACTGCTTCCCCACTCCAAACATGCCTGACCTAATAGGACGGTCTAGACTAGGCGCAGAGAAAACGTACCCACAAAACTTTCAAACCACCACCCAAATAATCCCTAGAGAGGAGCCAAAAAACAAGCCTTGACAACTCCAACACCCCCAAAAATCCTCATGACTACCTCGCGCAATCCAACCCAACAAATCAGAACCTTCTGCAAAGACCTCGCAAACACGATACCTAACACCCTAAGATTCAACCGTGGCAAATCCAGCCTAACCACCCTAGCAGAAAAAGCCCTGGAACACCAAGCAGAGAAAATCATAATCGCCGACCGCTGGAAAGGCGGACTGGGCAAAATCCAGCTCTTCACGATGGGCGAGACGGGCTTGGAAGAATACCGCCCCCTCATCTACGTGAAAAGCATGAAACTTCGAAGGGAATTCAAACACGCACCAGCTAGAGCGGTCAGACACCTAACCATTCAAACAGAGCCAAGAGTCCCTTTTGAGGTCCAAAAGCTAGCTGATGTCCTCGCCAACTTTTTCAATATCCAAAAACACTCCACCGAAGAAACGTCCCATCCAAGCACGCGAACAACGATGCACATCTCCCTCACCCCAGCTCGCCGCATCCAAATCACCTTCCTCCAAACACCCCAAAACGTAGAAATCGGTCCGCGAATAACCGTCTCCCACTTAATCTGGAGCCCGTCAAAATGAAAAGAAATGCCGTGGTCCGCCTCGAACTTCCTTCAGAAAAATTGGTGCAAATCATTTTGAAAGCCCTGCTTCCAGAGACAAAGAAGCCAGCAACCTCTCGGTCAAAAGTCCTTGTCGAGGGCAGAGGCAAGGAACTAACACTTCGAGTCGAAGCTCAGGATACTTCAGCTTTACGTGCAACATTGAACTCGTACCTTCGATGGGTAGCCCTCGTGAAGGATGCTTACAAGGTTACGGCTAGTCTGGAAAACACTTAATTAACACAATACTATTATTGCAGAGAAAAGAGCGAAAAGAAACGTTTTGAGGAAGGATGAATTGAGCGACGTGACAGAGCTTCCACCCCAAGTGCAAGAACGTCTTCTCAGACTGCAACAACTCCAACGCAACCTCCAAACAGTCTTAGCCCAAAAACAACAAGTGGAACTAGAACTAGCTGAAGCAGAACAAGCCATGACAGAATTGGGAAACTTGACCGCAGACGCCACGATCTACAAGTCCATTGGCGCACTCCTCGTAAAAGCCGAGAAGAGCAAGGTTGAAGCCGAACTGAAGGAACGCAAGGAACTCCTCGACACCCGCGTGCAAGTGTTGGGCAAGCAGGAGGAAAGGCTACGCAGCCAGTTGAACGAGTTGCAGGCAAAACTCAAACGAGACTTCGGCACCGGAACCTCAAGCCCGACGGCTACATAGCCCTTCGGTGAAACTGTTGGAAGAGATAGGCATACCCGAACTCTCGGAAGAACAGATGCAAGAATTGTCAGAGATCGCAGAAGAAGCCGCAAGAAACTACGTACTGTCCAAGGTTCCTCAGCGAAAAATCTCAGCCTTAGAGATAGCTGTCGAAACCGTAGGCTCCAAGCCCGTCACAGTCTCGGTTGACGTCGACTTGGCTTTGTCTCCCTTAATGAGAGCGTACAACGTTGAGAAGCTTGCTAGCGAAGCTGCGGAAAAAGCCTTTGAAGCGGCAGAGCAGTATCTAAGGGAGCTAAGTTGCAGGTCCAAGAAATAACCGCTCTCCTAGACAGAGTTAACGCTAGGCTCGTCGTTTTGTTATGCCACCACAACGCTGACCCCGACGCCGTTGGGGCTGCCTTCGCGTTTTCCAGCTTGCTCGAGCGTCTTCGTCCGAGGCTGCGAACCGAAATTGCAGCTGCCGAGGGTCCCAGCCGCTTGTCGAAGCATCTTCTAGCCGTTCTACCAGTGAAATTAACCCCGAGCCCGCACATTGAAGA
>CAZPDY010000257.1:0-2415 GCA_964585455.1 uncultured Candidatus Bathyarchaeia archaeon
ATTCTATTCTCGCCAACAGTTAAAGAAAGCACTTTAACAACTTTGCCCTCAACATTACCACGCCTCCAAACCCGTACTACAACATGACCATCGAAATGGATTGGTACTGGATTAGAGACACAGGAGCCCCTGCTGAGATTGTCTTCTATTACATGATAGAGTTTTCCATACCGACAGAATCGTTTGGCACTCTAGCCTCTAACATGACATGGTTTGAGATTCACATAGACATCGTTGATTTCGTCCCCGAATTTCCAGCGTTTGCTGTACTGCCGTTGTTCGTCCTGATGACAATCACTGCCGTCGTTCTGGTGAAGACCCGAGCCAAACACAAGAAATTCGCTCTGCTTGTTCAATGACCCTCTATCTCTTTTCCAACCTTTTTTCGACTATTTTTCTCAACAATTCCTCTTAGGTCAACTGATGTAGAACAGTTTCAAGGGCGTGCTGCCCTCTGCACATTCTCGATGTTTTTTGATTGCGAATTCTATCCCTTGCTGCAGATAATCCTTCGTCAACGCACCCACAATGTCCTGCAATGGTCTTCCTTGACAGAAAAACTTCAGAGTAGGCGTACCCAAAATACCATATCTTGCAGCAAGCTCTTGGTTCTCCGAGCTCTCCAATACGTTGAACCTTGCGAATTTCAGCTTTCCCTTGTACTCTCTGGACAGTTCAACGAAGACGGGTTCGAGTACCCTGCAATACGGACATTGGGGGTGCCAGAACTCGACTAAGACCAGTCCGTCGGATTTCAAGACTTCTTTTTCCCAATTTTCAACATTCGTCTCCATAATGGGCATTCGTTTTTCACCTAGCTTTTCCTTTCACTTTCGAGGCTTAAGTTGTTTTCGCGTTAAGTCATGGCTTGGAAGTAGGTAGGTGTCTTGAATAACTAAAGTCTTAAGACTTGAAACACCTACGTCAACTTATGAGATACAACAATAGCAAAATTGTAGGTTCGCTTCTATTCGTCGGTGGAGTTCAGGCGATATTGATGATTATTGCTGCGGAAACGTTGTATCCAGGTTACAGCGTCTCAGAGAATTGGATTAGCGACCTCGGCGTGGGAACTACCGCACTAATCTTCAATTCTTCCATATTCTTGCTGGGCGTTATGGGTTTGGTTGCCACCTACTTTATTCAGCGGGAATTCGATTTCAAACCCTTCTCAGCTCTTCTGGCGATAGCAAGCATCGGGGCAGTCGGAGTAGGGTTGTTTTCAGAGGACTGCGGAATAATACACACAGTCTTCTCTTTGATAACCTTCCTGTTCGGAGGACTATCCGTTATCCTGTCCTACAAACTGCAGAAGCCGCCTCTCTCCTACTTCTCTGTCACTCTAGGGGCGATAACTATGGTGGCACTCGTTCTCACAGGTTCACGCACTTATCTGGGCTTGGGACAAGGGGGAATGGAACGTATGGTTGCCTATCTCGCTCTGCTCTGGGTGGTCGGCTTTGGAGGTTACCTGATCGGCTACGGCGAGCAAACAATCACAAAATAATAACCTTGTTAGCGCTGTAGAAAAATACGCCAGTGGTGCACTATTTCTTTCGCGCCACCGCCTGAAGGTGAGCTCCCAACGATACCGCATCGGGGTTCTCAGAGAACGCCAGCTCAAGCTGGAATATGTCTTCAATTAGCTCTTCTGGGACGTCTTTCTTCATAAAGAAGTCAGGCGCAAACCTCAAGGGCATGGTGACGATTTTGGGAATCATCCTTTCTATCTCGAGCCCATTCTTCTCTAAGATTTCTCGGAATTCCGTCGGAGCTAGGCTGAAAATCTTTATGGGCGGCTGTTTTGAGAGAAAATCATATTCCTGCATGTTTAGAACCTTCTTTGCAGTCTTTGCTATTGTTGGATTTTCCATCATGTTCTCTGGCAGATGGGCTAATGTTTGCACTAACCTGTTCTGAGCAGACAGCACGAGTGGCGCATTCTTCTTCAAGACCCTGACTAACTCGGCTACGACTCGTCTTGGCTTTTCGAATAAGAAAAGAGTGTGCTCTGAGAGCACGAGGTCAAATGTCTCGTCTGGATAATCCAAGCCTTCAATGTCAACTTTTCGGACTTCAACCCGACCTGACAACCCTTCAGCCACTACTTTCTTCTGGGCAATCTCAAGCATTTTTTCCGAGATATCCGCCAGAACGACCTTGCATCCTTTTTTTGCCATAGGAATAGCCCAACGTCCATTTCCACCTCCAGCATCCAACACTAGACTATCCGGGTTGAAGGGACGTAGGGTTCCAGATACTTCCAAGTAATAGCATCATAAACCCTGAAAACTAAGCTCTGACGAGCCGAATCGTAGCTTTCGGATTTTGTATCATAGTGAGCTTCTATTGTATTTCGGTGTGATTCTGTCAAGGTTTTTGACCTCTAAATCACTGAAGTATATCGAAGAGACT
>CAZPDY010000258.1:0-2398 GCA_964585455.1 uncultured Candidatus Bathyarchaeia archaeon
TCGCTGGGCTTCAAAACATATATCTGCAGCTCTCCCGCGGAAACCGAGTTCATGAAAATCATGGACACCACCTACTACGGGCTTTTGATTGCTTGGTTCCAAGAGGTTCGTCGAATATGCAAGGAGTTCAACTTGAGGGAAGAAGAGATCATTGAGTTCTTCAAGACAGACGAAATTGACTCGGGCGGAAAGCATAAGCGGCCTGTCTTCTATCCTGGCGTTATAGGAGGGCACTGCGTAATTCCTAATGCCGAAATGCTGTACAGTGTGTACCCGTCTTCCTTCGTCAAGACTTTGCTCGACTCCAACGAAAAGCGGAAGAAGGAAATGGGATAGACATCTGCAAAAACAAACGTCCTCACTGCGCTACCTAAGAAATTCGCTTTCAAGGCGAACCCTCAGAGGCACTTATGTATATTCCACTTTGCCTGATTTTGCGTATAAATATCCCACGAGAACCGTGGGGTGTAGGTAAATAACGCTGTGAAGTAGCACTTTCCATAGAGGACTACGCTTGACCTGCCATAGAGTAACTCCCTTCGTGAATTGCCTCTGGGGAGTTTCTTTCGGTCTCAGGTGGATGGTGTTTGTTCTTATGAACCTTGTTTTGTGTCTTCGCGCTATAGTCATGTAGACGTACGTGTCCTCAGCGGACAGTATCTTCTTCATCTTATCTTCATCAACAAGCTCTTGCCATTTTTCTTTTGAGAAAGTGAATGTTCCGGCGAAAGCGATTTCGGGTATGAACGTGGACACGAGTCTAGCTATGAAGCTTCGAAAGGTTAGGGGGTATTCTCTCCGACCAAAACTTACTAGTCCTATGCCCCCTTTGCCGATGGCTTTAACGTGTTCTCGAATCCTCTCGTCGAGGATAATGTCTGCATCTGTATTCAGGATGATGTCGCCTATCGCCATGTTATACCCATAAGTTCTCAAGAAGGCAGGTCGAAACCTCCACTCTGGATAAGGCTCACTCATCTCAATGAACTTCGTTTTGTCGCTGTATCTGAAACGCTCGGCTGTTTTTCGGGCTACTTTGAGGCTATTGTCTTTGCATCTGTCAAAAATCAAGATAACTTCGTCGGGCTTCAGCCTGAAGACAGATGGTAGACTCCATGGAAGCAGCTTTTCCTCGTTGTGGATTGGCATGACAACGCTGAGTTCGACCATCTTATCTCTACTTCACTACTTTACTAGTGATTCAAGCATTTCTGTGTTACTTGTCTCAGAGTTGACTGGATAAGGGTAGCGATGTTCAGAATTAGTAAGAACTGACCGATACATTGGAGAGAGAAAGCCGCAGTTGAATTTCCCTGGTTCCTATGAGATTTGCTGTTTGGGTGTTGAAGTCTAGTGGCTCCGGACAAACAGAGGGTTCATATGTTGGTTACGGAATTGACCGACGATCATACCCAGCATAAATGAATCTCACTTCAATCTAAAATAAAAAAATCTGTACTAAAGAACTCAGAAACCTCATAGTCAAGAGTGTCTTGCTTTTCCAATCCTAAAATAAAGCCAGTCACGCAAATCTCGAAGTATCTTCGGTTTATGGCCTAGCTTGGAGAACCGGTACGTTTCAGAAGCAATTTGTGGTATGGGAAACTTAGGCAAAGTTATATTTTGGAGTTCGTTACTCACCATAGCCCTTTCGATGACATCCAGAGAGATTCCCAAGTATTTTTTGATCAGATTCAGGTTCTTTTCCTCTTCTGTCGAGAGATCCTCGACGGGGAAAAAACTTCCGAATGGGAGTACGCCCTGCGGGTAAATAATCCTGTTCGAGTCACAAATGACGCCAATTACTTCGTCGATTTTTCCTTGGTATCGATATGCTTTGAAGGGGGTGTGTTGAGTCAGGGCAATTATACAAGAATGTAATCTAGTTCCAATCAAAGCTTCTGCAGAAGAGATCTCCTTAACAGCAATACTGATTTCATCAAAACAATCAACAGCTTCACAATCATCAGGCAACATAATCCTGTCTCTGGGACTGAAAATCAGAAATTTCGGGGCGATCCCCTGCTTATTAAATTCGCGGTTAAGTTCAGCAAATTGTGTAAGGGCAATTGAGTTAAAATTCCTAGGCGTGATAACATCATAGCTTTTGGGTACACTACGAACTTGAAGGATGACATGATCCTTTTTTTTGACATCGTGTCTTTCCAATAGAAACACGAGGTCCGGCAATAGAAAGCTGTCTTTCTTCCACAGATCTGAAAATATTTTTTGAGAGTGTGCACCTCGAAATGAGATGAAACTCAGTTTCTCCACGAAATAATCTGCGGTTTTGGAAAGGGTGGAAAATCCTTCTCCTGAAGGGATATCGACGGAAAGCATCAGAATGGGGCATCGTATTCTTTCCATCAGTGGTTTCGGGAAATGCCACTCTATGGTC
>CAZPDY010000259.1:0-2381 GCA_964585455.1 uncultured Candidatus Bathyarchaeia archaeon
GCTGAAGGGCATAGCTGGCGTTCACGTGGAGCCCGTTGGCTGTGAGGTGAGGAAGGGAAAGCTCTTGGGGTCTGTTGAGACTTGGATGTTCAAGTTTGACCTGAGTGCACCCGTGAGCGGAAAGATTGTGAGAGTTAACGGGGCTGTCTTGGAGAAGCCTTCGGTGATGAATGAGGATTCGTATGATGCTGGTTGGGTTGCGGAGATTAGGCCTGACAACGTGGTGACGCTGGAAGAGGAGTTGAGGGATTTGATGGGTCCAGAGGAGTATAGGGTGTATGCGTTGAAGCGGCGAGGCTTGAGACGCAGCAAACGATAGCTTTTTCTTACTCCCTTTTTCTTTTTGGGTTTTCTCTAGTTTTTTGTGTGTGTTTGCTCTCGACTTAGCTGTCTGTTTTTAGGCTGTTCTCGTGCGGGCTAGTTTGGTGGCGATGAAGGGGAGGGCAATGGAGGTTATGTTGTTGATGAGGATGACGTTCAGGGCTATGCTCGTGAAGACCGCGGCTTGGGGAAGGTTGTAGATGAGGGGGAGGGTGCTCATGCTCGCTGAGGCTGCGCCTTGACCGACGATGGAGCCCATTACTGGAAGGTCTTTCGCCAAGGGGTTCTTGAAGGTGTCTATCTTTGCGGCGGCGTATTTGGTTACGTGTAGGAGGAGGCTGCAGGCTATTCCCAAGAGGAATTCGAAGACGCCTGTAAACGCGTATATCAGCCCGATGAAAGTGAGGAAGAAGGAGCGGACGATGAAGGTTAGTTCTGAATGGAATTTCTGTATCGATTTCTCCAGCGTGGCTAACTCGTTTACAGACATCTTGAGTCTCAGGGCATTGATTACTGGTTTGTAGTTGCCGAGGACCAAGCCGAAGGTGAAGAGGGCTATGACTCCCGTTCCGCGGAGGATTTCGGTCAAGGAGTATACGAAGAGGATGGCTGCTAGGGTTGACGTATAAGTGTATTCGCCCTTTCTGAGAAGGTACAGTATGTTTAGCCAGGCTAGTCCGAGGATGGCGCCGAGGAAAATTGACGTGGACACGTTGTAAGCAAGCTGGGTTGCGATTTGTGTGGCGGTCATTCCTCCCAAGAGTATGTAGCTCAGTAGAGTTAGGGTTGTGATGAGGACTAGGGGGTCATCGATTAGAGCAACCATCGTGAGGGTGGCATGGGTTTCTTCCTTGACTTTTATGTATTTGCAGACGGCGTTGACTATGGTTATGTTAATTCCACTCCACGCTTATGCCATGAGGAGGGCGTATGCCCACCGTATTCTCAGTGCGAAGTGGAGCAGAGTGCCCACTGCTGTCATGCTGAGGAGGAAACCGAGGACGGACAAGAGAGCGGCTCTTCTGCTCTGGCTTACGACTTTCTCGATGCTGAGGCTCATGCCTGCCTCGAAGCTTATGAAAGCCAACGTAAGAGGAGAGATGTAGGGAAGCGCTGCGATGAGGGTAGCATAGGGGAAGAGGTTGAGGATTGGTCCGAAGATGATGCCAAGGACGATGAGGAGGATGACGCTGGGTAGGAGGATTCTTCGGGAGACGGCGTCTCCGATGAAGCTTATTGCCATGATGGCGGCGACTATGGAAAAAGTGATTATGACTTCCCTCATGTAGGGGCTCACAGAGTAATGGGTTGAAGGGTTTAAAAGAATTGTGAGTTGGCTGAGGGTGACTATTTTTCCAGTCTCTTTCCGAGGCTTATGGCGTTGTCTTCTTTGAACCCGATTCGTTTGTAGAATTCTATGGCTGAAAGGTTGGTCTTGCGGACTTGGACGTTGATTTTTTGGCAGCCGAGTTCTCTTAGTTTTTCTGTGGCTTCGTCGACGAGTCGTTTGCCGTAGCCTCGCCTCTGAAACTTGGGCGATAACGCGAGGTAGTTGAGCCAGCCTCGGTGTCCTTCGTAACCTGCCATGACCGAGCCAACGAGTTGGTCGTTTAGCAGGGCGATGAAGAATAGCTGGGGCTGGAGGTCTAGTTTCTTCTGAATGTCCACGACGGGGTCGTTCTGCGGGATCACGAGGTTGCATTCCTTCCAGAGGCTGATTAGAGCTTGCTGGTAGACTGAGTCGTATGGAATTATTCTGAAGCTCATTTTCGCTACACCAGCAGGATTGCCGGGGCTACTTGTTCAGCTGTTTGTGAATGTTGTCTAGGTTTTGCTTTGCGTCGGGCGACCTTTCATGGCATGGCACAAGTTTTTCGCAAGCATAATCGGAGCAGTGGGCGCAGTTCTCAACTTTTCGTTCTATTCCACAGTTTCTTATGGTGCAGGCTTTGACGAAGGAGATGATTCGTCCGTTTTTGGTTGTGCAGCCGTCGCAGTTAATGTCTTCAGGCTTTAGAGGGTATTCGGAGGTTGACCATGCTTTAGCAACATCTTTCCTC
>CAZPDY010000260.1:0-2373 GCA_964585455.1 uncultured Candidatus Bathyarchaeia archaeon
GGACAAAATGCTCAAAGGCTTCATAAGAGTAGCCACTGACTATCGAGAATGGAGACTGATGCAAATCAGGTAGACTATGCGCCTGCCTTCTCCGCCTTTCCCAGCAAGTTCACGAGAATAGGCATCAAATCTCTCCCCAAAATTCGACCGAGTCCTCCCTTGGCGCATGCTCTTTCCCCAAACTCCTTAACATCGTCCGTGCGGACATTCGGACCCATGATTGCAACGGGCACGGGCTCACCGCTATGCTCCTTCCTTATGGAAGAAGTCGTATGGTCTGCAGTCACCACGACGAGCATCTCATCCAAGTCCGCATGGTCAAGAAGATAAGCCACCAAAGCATCCACTTTCTCTATCATCTCTATCTTCTTCTGAGGCTTGGAATCGTGGCTAGCCAGGTCAGTAGCCTTGACGTGAACCAACACAAAATCGTACGACTGCAAAGCCTGCACTGCAGCCTTCGCCTTTGCGATCACGTCTGTTTCGTAAGTTCCCGTGGCGCCAGGAACTGGAATCAGACGCATCCCAGCAGTCTTGCAGACACCTCTCACTAGGGGTACGGCTGCGACCACTGCTGGACGTATTCCATAGAGAAGAGTGAGTGGTTCGATTTCGGGTAGTTGGCCAACGCCCCTGCAAAGAATGGCGTTAGCTGGCGGCAAGCCCTTCTTCTCTCTTTCTTCATTCACAGGATGACCTTTCAGCACTTCGTGGAATTGCAGTGTGAGCTTGTTCAGAATGTCAGCGGTATTCTTTGCTTCGCGGCTCTCGTCGAGAGGGCGAGCCTTCAAAACCTTTGCCCCTGTTTCTTTGGGGTCGGTGTCAGAAACCATGGTCGAGAGGTTTGGTCCGCTGAGGCGAAGGATTGCGCGATGTTGAACGGTGTTCTTGAACAGCACGTATCCTACTTCGGGCGGGTCTGTACGGAGCGATTCGCCTATAGCAGTTGCCAACTTAGTTGCGTCCTCGTTCTCTATTCTTCCAGCCCTTCTGTCCACCACCTTTAAATCCTCGTCGACGGTGGCGAAGTTGCACCTAAAAGCCAAGTCGTTGGGAAGAATGTCTATTCCCGACCCGATTGCTTCTAGAGCTCCCCTTCCACTGTAGACTTCCATCACGTCGTAGCCAAGCAGTGCAAGATGAGCGGTGTCGCTCCCAGGTGGAACGCCCGGGGCTATAACGTCTATCATGCCACATATGCCCGACTCCGCCACCCGGTCGAGAGACGGCTTTCGAGCGGCTTCTAGGGGAGTCTTAGAGTTGAGTTCTTTAAGGGGAACGTCTGCCATTCCATCTGCGATGACTAAAACGGCTTTCACGAGCAGGTCGCCTCATTCCTTCTATTCTTCAGCAAGTATAATTAGGATTTGCTGTCTCTTGGCTGCAAGTGATAGTTGAAAAGAAAAAGAGAAGGATATCATGGAACGGGTTTTGCGTTTATTCTGCGCAACAGTCTTTGTACTTCTTTCCACTTCCGCATTCACAAGGATCGTCCGGCTTCGGCTTTGCCTTAGCTTTCTTAGATCCACCACAACAAGACATTCTTTCTCACCTAGGCGTTAGGTTAATTTTCACGACTATTTTAACCTATCGTGCCACAAAACAACGGGCAAACACTCAAGTGAGCTGCCTTTCCGACAACTTTCACAATGACTTAGCCAGCTCTGCAACCTTATCCTTTATCTGGTTGAAGATTTTCTCGGCGTATCCGTGGGGTAGAAAGTACGGGTCATCGATGTTCCAAACGACAATCTTGCCTGCACAGCGCTGGCACCTGCTTGAGACGGCTTCCCGGTGTTTGGATTCCATGGCTACAATAAGGTCGTAGCTGTCAAGCTTCTTCCGTTCCAAGCTCTCGGGAGCATGTTTTAGATATTTATGCGCGTTCTCTCCTGCTAAGAAGTTCTTCGCTGCCTCCGAAATCGGGATCGCCGAGGCTGTCCCAGCGGAGTCAACCTCAACGTCGGGTCTGAGCTTCTTCAGCAGAGCTTCGGCTACGGGGCTCCTATAGGCGTTTCCCGAGCAGACGAACAGAACCCTCATACAAGCCACGCAGAGCAGTGTCTACAGTTTATAGTTACAGAACAAGTCCGGGTCTTATAAACCCCTGAACACCGAATTCGTAGCCTCTATCCACAAAAACAAAAGAAAAGAAGGGAAAAGACGCCGCCAAACGCTCAAACGATCTTTCTGCGAACCTGAAGCTCGTTCAACAAGAAAAAATCCATCGCCGTCTGGAGTTCTACGTCCAGCTTGTTCTTACTCGAATTTGTGTCAGATCTTTTCCTCATTCATGGGCACCTACAATGCTCAGATTATCGTTTCGCAAGTCTTAATAAAAGTTTCTCAGCAATCATTCAAACCAACTACATC
>CAZPDY010000261.1:0-2372 GCA_964585455.1 uncultured Candidatus Bathyarchaeia archaeon
CTTTGAATCCCATTACGGGATGTTTCGCCCTGTCCTTGTCGTATATGATTTTCTCGAGGGACGGATACTTGTCCAAGGCTCTTTTCAGTGCCAGTCGGGTAGCGCCGTAGTTGTAGTGGTATATCCTCCTGTAATCTTTGGCGTTAGGATGGACGAAGACGCTGCACACGATTACCCAATCTTCTACCTTGTCTTTGGGAACAACTCCGTCCTCAACCGAGTCCGCCACCGCCTTCGCGACAGCTGCTTGCGCCGGTCCGAAGATTCTGCCAACCTCTTCAAGATTCTTAACCGTCACTTTCGGAATGAGAAGCGTATGGGGTTTAGGCGGAAGGTTCGGCCTTATCACCGCCAGAAGGGGTGTGTGCCCAGCGGAGAGGTTCGACATGCCCGAAGCAAAAGCCTCTCCTACGGGACCGTCTTTGTCACCAATCAATAAGTCGACGTGGGCTACTTCGTCTCCCTCTCCCACTAAGGCTTCTCCGATAAGATAAACAGGCTTCTCGGAATTTCTCACACTTCTCATGGACGTCACTGCTTCCTTGTAAACTTGATTGAAGCTTACCTCGAACTCCTTCATCCATTGATAAAGAGTGTCTCTGTGAATATTCATATGCCTAGCAGTTCCCGCAATCGTCGGTTTTCGTTTCTTCATCTGAATCTGCTCAGCGATAGCCTCACTCAACTGTCGGATGAAACCCTCTTTGGTTTCTGGCTTCTTGCTTGAAGTTCCCGACACAAGAACACTCTCTACAGGCTTCTCTGCTTATCTAATATTTAAGATTGTCGGAAATGTGTTGTTGTGAGACAGCAATCCGACATTTTATCACAGTACGCTTGCTTAATAAATCGGTCATCCGACACTCTTGAAAGCTTTCAGGAAGGCTCTCTCGAATTCTTCAGCCGCCTCAATCCTGTAGCCGACAAATATCACCTCTTTAAGCAGAGTGAATGCCTCTAAGTGGTTTTTCAGTTCTTGCATCATGACGTTTGCAGCAGCCTCCATAGACAGCCCTCCGACACCAGTGCCCAAGCCAGGAAACGCAACGCTGCTGAGCTGCAAGCTTTCAGCACACTTTAAAGCGCCCCGCAGAGCTAACTGAACGTTCTTCTCGGTGATTCGCATGGCAGGTCTACCCATCGTGGACGTGTGGATGACGAATTTTGCTGGTAGTCGCCCTGCTCCGGTGGCTATAGCTTCTCCTACTTTTACGGGTGCCTTTTTCAGAGCCTCTGCTTCAATTGCTGCTCCACCCGCAAGTTTCATCGCTCCAGCCACGCCGCCGCCCATGTACAATAGAGAGTTAGCGGGGTTCACGATGGCATCGACTCTCAGTTTCGTGATGTCTCCCACGACTATTCTCACCTTCACGCCCTTGTAGGCATGTTCGAAGCTCGACATGGTTCATCCAAGACTGACCTGGGTCGTGGACGGATAAAAATATATGCCAGTCGAGTTGAGTAGAGCGTCGGTAGTCGCGGGATGTCTAAGGAAAAACTTGTAGAGAAAATCAACGGGGACGTGGTGGTCTGTGTCCAATGCAAGCTGTGGGAACACCGAAGGCACGCGGTTCCAGGAGACGGAGACGTCGATGCGAAGATAATGTTTATCGGCGAAGCGCCGGGAAGACAGGAAGACTTGAGGGGTTTGCCCTTTGTGGGAGCTGCGGGTAAGCTCCTAGACGAATTACTACAGAGTGTCGGGCTTTCTAGAAGGGAGGTTTACATAACGAACATCGTCAAATGCCGACCGCCGAGAAATCGGGAACCCAAGCCAGATGAAGTGGTAACTTGTACAGAGCTGTACTTGACAAGGCAAGCTCAAATCATTCAGCCACAGTTTTTAGTGATGCTGGGCAGGCATTCAGCAACGTATGTTCTTTCCAAGACGGGAATCGAAGTGAATGGAGTGACAGGAGTTCACGGCAAAGTGTATGAAATCAGTCCCTTCGGCTTCCCAGTCGTTGCCATCCCCATGTTTCATCCAGCGGCAGCGCTATACAACCTGAAGTATAAAGTGTTGCTGAAAGAGGGGTTTGAGGTTTTGAACTCCGAGCTCAAGAAGAATGGCTACTGAAAAACACAGTCATCTCAGCTTCGTGAAGCGCTATTTTAATAATCCCGATACTCTGTAGTGGTAATTCCGTGGAGATGCCGACCATGGTAGTCATCAGCAGAGTTGCCAACGCAAAAGACTTCAGCCTTTTTTTGAGAAAGCTTGAGGTTCAAGGGGCAATCTTCGTGGTGAAACCCAACTGGAGCAACGCCCACACCTTCACTTCTGCCCAGACGCTGGATTGGCTTTTTTCTGGTTTAGGGGGCAGAGTCAAAATCGTTGAGGGCTACACTGCTTGTCGTAACGAGCTCAACAC